>NZ_JAVDUX010000016.1:0-135142 GCF_031456575.1 Ancylobacter sp. 3268 | reverse complement strand
GAACGCCACGCCGACCTCTATCGCGCTTTCCTCACAATCGCCGCCGCCATCATCGCTTTCAGGGCCCGCACGAGGTTTTGTTAGGCGCTCTTAGTCGCTCACTCCGGTGTCAGGGTCCGATATTCCGCCGCAAGTTCCTCGATCTCCTCGGCGGTGAACGGCCACTCGCCAATGAGCACAATGCCTTGCCGGACTTCGTTGGCAACAACAGGCCAGAAACGGTCGACGTAAGCGGCGATATGCTCGGGCAAAAATCCTTTCTCCAGGAGATCAAGGCTGCATATGCGGCGAGCGGTTTGCTCAAGCGATTTCACTGAAAGCACCCTGGTCTGTTCGGATATGTCCGCGAGAGCGGCTGTGGGAATGAAGCATCGAGGCGCCACAATGCCAATTCCGGGACGCCAGCTAGCCCCACGCGTGCGGCCTGCGTTCTCCCCGGAGGGAGGGGATATCAGCCACCGCGAAGTCTCTCAGTTGCGCGGGTTCCCGCAATCCGAATTCAAGCCCTTCCGACACGCGAGCTCGCACCATCGTCCTCAGATTGGAATCGAGCGACAGCAAGGTAAGTGGCGGCGTCCGTTGCACAATGTCCGCCCAAACTTGCTCGAACATCACGTCGAGCGCCTCCGGTGTGGCTTGCATTGATCGCCTCCTCAGGAATCGGAGAGAGCACCATAGTGCCGCATGTCCGCCGCGCCGTTAACATTTGTTAGTCGCGGCAATCCCTTGCCTGTTCATCGGTGGCCTTTCCCGCTTTGGAACGCGACGTCCTTTCCGGCGTTGGCACCTACGATGTGGCTGATCGCAGGGGACTACGGTGCCAATCTATTCCTTCAAATGGTCTGGCGAAGAACTGCCCACAGAGGTCGATCTGCCGGATGAACACGCCGCGTGGTCGGAGGCGGTCATGACGCTGGGTCAAATGCTTCGTGAGCTTGACGGCTCCTTTCCGACAGAAGGCGAGCTGGAAATGGAGGTGCAAAGCGAAACAGGGGCAACAGTCGGCTGGATCTCGGTGAAAACAGGAAAGGGGCGGCCCCCCAGCACCCATCAGGAATGATGCGACGTCCATGGCGGAACGCACATCGCCTCCGCTGAAAACGGGTCATCACAACCAACGAGGATTTCTGTGAACGGGTCCGACATTCACTCTCTGTTGCGCAAGCTTGACGCGGAGAGGCGGTTCACCAGGGACGAGATGGCGGCCCTTCTGGAACTGCCGATTCAGATCGCCACCTTGCAGCCCGGAGACCACATTGTGCGCGAGGGTGATCGTCCGACCAAGTCGTGCCTGATCATCGAAGGGCTGGTCTGCGCCTCGAAAACAACCGCTCGCGGCAGTCGTCAAATTGCCTCGCTCTATGTTCCCGGTGACATCCCCGACCTTCAAAGTCTTCACCTCGAGGTAATGGACATTTCCTTCGAGGCGATCTCGCCCGCCAAGATCGGTTTCATCTCTCATTCCGCGCTTAGGCGGATCTGCGACTCATTCCCCAGGCTGGCCTCGGCACTTTGGCGCACGACCTTGGTGGATGCCGCGATTTATCGCGATTGGGTCACCAATGTCGGCCAACGCGACTCCGATTCACGGCTTGCCCATCTTTTCTGCGAATTGACGATGCGTCTGGACGCTGTCGGACTTGTCCAGGAGGACGGCTATGATCTGCCCCTCACCCAGACCGACCTCGCGGATGCGCTCGGCATTTCGGTGGTGCATGTCAACCGCACCTTGCAGAGGTTGCGCCGCCTCGGCCTGATATCGTTCAAAAATAAGCGGTTGACGGTACTGGATTGGCCACAGCTGGCCGAAATGGGGGATTTCGAGCCGAGCTATCTCCATCTGTCGGAGCGGGTATAGCGATCATCGCCGGTCATAACGGCGTGCGGCGATCACGCGAAAAGCCACGCGACCGCCATCCCTCCCAGCGCCACGATAGCAGCCAGCCATACGACGACTCGCACGACGAATGGCATGACGGAGCCGCCACCGCGATTGTCGTCGAAGCCTCGCGAGGCTTCGTGGGTGACGGCGGGTAGATGGTGGGACGTCGCTGAAGTTTCCTGATCCCGCGCCCGGTCGACGGTGTCCATTGTAGGGAGACCCGCCGCTTCATCATCCGTTCCCAGCGGTGCCGCCGCCGGATCGCGGAATGGCACCTTGTCCCCGGCACGACCGCGATCAATTTCCGTACGTAACTGGTCTGATGTGGCCATAGCGTTCTCCTCCGGAGTGAAACGGAAGCAAAACGCTTCTGTTCCGGGTCGATGAAGATCGTGAACGCGACAGGGCCATCATTGGTCGCCCTTCTCCCGACCGGTCGGTGAGGCGCGGTGAGTGACCCGGCGGGAGAACGAGCCGATGCTTCGCGAAGGATGGCAGGCCGGCGCTTCCATATTGTGGGACGTCCATTGTTCGCCACCCTTCCCAGTGCAGTTCGCCAGCGGCAAGGGGAACGAGGGGGTGGCTCCATCTCCATGCACAGCACTTCCGCTCGCCTGAAAGCTTGCAAGGCTTGAAACTAAAGCTCCGCAGAGGCGCAGCGCACCGCCGCCAGCGGCGCGGCTATCGACTGCGCCGCACTTATCTCCTATTCTCGGATCCGCGATCCGGGTTGAGGTGAAGGTTGAAACTGCGATAGATACAACCTTCAATTCGCCCACGGCATCGAAGCATTTTTGTTGTACACTTGATTGATTTTGAAATTTGGAGCCTGGGATGCTCGAAGAATACTCTAACAGAATTGAAATTTTTCTACGGGCGGCAGGCCTCCAACCGCACCTCGTAAAGGTGTGGACGTATGACAATGCCTGCCTGGTGGCCGATTTGAATTATAAGGGGGTTCGATTCGGGTTCGATTTTACGCCTTCGGAGAATGGGCTGCTCACGCTCGACATTTCCCCAAGACGATACAAATCCGCTTTTCGCGTGACTGCTAATGGCAGGAAGAAGCGACTTGCGCAGGGTGTCTCGCTGGATCGGGCCCTGAAGGTGGCCCGGACCAAAACTCGCCAACTCATTTCGGAAATCGACGGATATATTGAATCCCGCAGATCGCTGTCGGCAGTGGCGAACGCTCCGCAGCTTTCGGCGCGCGCCGAAGCCGCACCGAAACCCTCGAAGCCGTTGAAGGTCGGCGTGCTGACCCTCCCGCCGCGCACGAATTTTGGCGGCGCCCTTCAGGCGCACGCTGTGATGGAAGTGCTGAGGCGCCTTGGGCACGCCCCCGTGCTCATCAACAGGCAACACCCCGCGCCCGACACCGATCCCGATGCAGCCGGCTCAGCGCAGGATGCCGAGATACCTCTGCTCACCACTTCTTTTGCCGCGGGCAAGAAGGCACCCACCTTCCTCTTCACGGAGAAGTATACGTCGCCCATAACCAGGCCATTCTATTCTCCGGCTCAGTTGAGCAGGAATGTTGGGCGTTATGATTTCGACGCGATCGTGGTCGGAAGCGATCAGGTTTGGCGCCCTCAATATGCGAGAAATATTCTGTCCGATTTCTTCTGCGGCTTTCTTCCGGAAGATGACAGCCGCACCAAGCGCATCAGCTATGCGGCATCATTCGGCGCGCCGGATTGGGAATTTGACGCCGAACAGACGCGCATGGCTGCACACCTGATCAAAAAATTCGACGCCGTATCGGTCAGGGAGGACGGTGCCGTCGAACTCTGCCGGAACCATCTCGGCGTCGACGCCCAGCATGTGCTCGACCCGACCTTGCTGCTGCCGGCCGATCACTATGCCAAGCTGTGCCTGCCCAAGCAGTTGAGTTCAAATAGCGGCCAGGTGACGGCGTATATTTTGGACACCAGCAGCGATAAAACCCGCGTCATCAATGCCGTGTCGCGTAAGCTCTCCGTAAAGGCCTACTCCACGGACGGCCTGCGCTACACTGCTAAGGCGCCGGCAAACGACGCGAAGGCTGACATGACGGTCGAGGGCTGGCTTGCGGCGTTCCACAAAGCCGCCTTCGTCGTCACGGATTCCTTCCATGGCTGCGTGTTCTCGATACTCTTCAACAAGCCCTTTATTGCCTATGGCAACCCGGCCCGGGGCATGGCGCGATTTACCTCCTTGTTGAAGATGTTCGGACTGGAAGACCGGCTTGTGGTCAAATCATCCGAGATAGACCTCGACCAGATGCTGCAGCCGATCGATTGGAATGCCGTCAATGGTCGCCTGGAGAAGCTTCGCGGGCAGTCGCTCGGGTTCCTGATCGCGGCACTGGGTGACGATGACAAAGCGACCGAACGCCCCTTGCTGGCAGGCGCATCCGCTTAGAACGCATGCGCCGGTCGCTCGCCCAACCGTCTGTGCGCTGCGGCTGGCCGCAGCATGGCCTTGTCGGCTCTGGTGAAACCGGGGCCGCACCCCCCTTGAAGCCTGCATGCTTGAAGGAAGCCATGCCGGCGGATCGGCGAGGCGGACAGTGAGAGGCGTCGCACCGAGAAAGCTGAACTCGTTTTCCTGACCAGATCCTCGACAACGACCGAAGCCACCCGAGCTTCATCGCGGTTTCGCAGAAGCTGGCCACCTGTTGCTCCTCCCGCGCCTTGAGGCGTACTGAAGCGGTCGAGCTGCGCTCTGAACTGGCGAAGGGTCCAGTACGGATGCAGCGAGGCCGAGAAGAAAAGGAATGCCATGTCCGTCATCGCTACGCTTCCCATCGTGCAGGTCGCCGAAACGAAAGTGACGGGCTCCTCTCAGAAGCAGATTGGCTTCAATTCTCTTTCCACGCTCGTTCCCGCCGGAACCAATCATCTGATCGTCGAGATCAGTGGCGCACAGACGTTCGATCAACGGCGCTTTTGCGAGGTCGTCGTCAACGGCGATGGCGCAGCCAAGTATCACCGCCGCGACTTTCAGGCCGTTAGCGCGAAGGTCTCAACCCGCTACAATCTCGACCAGCCTGTTGGACAGGGCGTTGATATCGTTCCAGCAGCAGCTAATGAATTTAGTGGCGGATACTTGTTCTTCCCCTACGCTTTTCGAACCGATAACGTGAAATGCTGGCAGACGATGGGCTCCTCGCTGGAGCAGCGACTGCATAGGCATATCTGCGCTTGGAACGATACATCAGCGATCGATTCCCTCGCGTTCCGGCCCTGGCAAAAGACCCCCAGCCCAAATCTATGGGCACCCGGCACGACGATCACGCTTTTCGCGGTGGACGAGAGACGGCTCATCGAGGAAAAGGTCCTCACTGAGGATGGGAATTTCGCCTTCACAGATTTTCCGGCCGATGAGCACCACCTCGTCTATCTGTTGCATTGCAGGGCGAACTACGTGAACGCCGCCTATGTTGGCGACCGCACCTACCATGTGATCAATGACGATGACGGGAAGAACAACTACCGCGTCCAGCGGTTCGGCGGTGAGAAGATACCCAACAACGTCGTTTTGAACGAGAAGTTTACGGAGCAGCGAATCGGATGGTCATCGGCCATTGATTCCCCGGCCGACACGTTTGGCAGCCTTGTCGCCATCTATCCGGAATACCGCAAGCGCCGCTTCTTCCAACCGTGGATCAGCCAGCACGGCACCTTTGACAAGAAGACCTACATTCCGGTTAGCCAGGAAAACGGCTGCTGGCGGGAAACGTCCGATCTCACGAGCATTGCCTTCCGTCCTAAAGACAAGGCCGGCCTTTACAGCGCGGGGTCGCGGATAGGAGCGTATGGCTTGAGCGGCCTCGCATCTCGCCATGTCGTCGGAGCGGAAGGGGCCGCGAGCGTCACGCTCGACGTTCCCGCCGGGGCGAAGGCTCTCCGTTGCCTGGTTGTTGCCAGAACCGACGCCAATGACGTCGAGGACCGGCTGCTTGTCGCGCTCAATGGAGATGGCGCCGCATCCAGCTATGCGGGACTGCGGGCGTCGGCGCGTGACAAATCCCACGAGGCGAAGGCTTCCGCCAATGAGGTTGGAGCATTGCCGGGTGGAACAGCGCCGGACAGCGTTTTCGGATGTGGGACTGTCGCCATCCCCCAGCATGCGGCGACGGACCGCCACAAGCACTTGCTGTCCACGATAGGAGCCGCCGGTGGGCGACTCGCGCTTTACGGCGCGCGCTGGAAGAGCACGGCCCCCGTCACCTCCCTGACATTTCGCCCGAAGAATGGCTCGAAATTCGTCGAAGGCAGCGTGTTCGAATTCTCCTTCGCCGATACGCTTGCCGAGGCCGGAGACGCGGCGATCCCGTGATCTGCACGGGTATCGTCTTCAGGAAAGGCACCGCCATCAGCCCCGCACTTGCTGGATGATCCAGTCGATGAGATCCTGTACCGGGGCCGATGGCTCCGGACCCGGCCTCACCCAATAGCCGCTGTCGTTCCGTGACAGCGGCGGTCCCACCGCCACCAATGTGCCGTCGGCGATGGCGGCATCTATCAGCCCCGCCCAGCCGAGCGCGACGCCCTGGTCGGCGATCGCCGCCTGCACGACAAGGCCGTAGGTGTTCAGGCTCAGATCGCTCGGTCCCGTTTCGCGGGTCACATGCATGGCGGCGAACCAGTCGCGCCAGGAGAACCAGCGCGGCTGCGGCGTACTCTCCAGATGGAGTAACGGCGAGTTGGCGAGCAGGCGCGGATCGTCCCCCAGCCCGTGACGCGCGGCGAAGTGCGGACTGCAAACCGGGTAGACGCGCTCCTCGAAGAGCTGGATAGCGCCGGCGCCGAAATCCGACCGGGTACCGAAGAGCACCGCCACGTCCTCCGCCTCGTCGGCACCGGGATCGGCGGCGGCCGAGGCAATGATGTGGACTTCCGTTTCCGGATGCACCCTTCGGAACTGCGCTACCCGTGGCATCATCCAGAACGAGGCGAAGCCGTAATCGGTGAACAGCCGCACCACCGGGCGCCGGCTCATCCGGCGAATGGCCCGCGCACCGGCATCGAGTTCCGCCACCGCGGCGCTCGCCGCGCGATGCAGCCGCTCTCCGGCGGGAGAGAGCGCGCTGCCGCGATGGCCGCGCTCCAGCAACGCGGTGCCGAGTTGCTGTTCGAGAATGCGCACGGTGTAGCTGACCGCCGGCTGGGAAAGCCCGAGTTCCTGCGCCGCCGCCGTCAGGCTGCCAAGCCGGCCGACCGCGTCGAACACTCGCACCCAACCAAGATCGAGAACGCGGTCAGCCATAAGATTCCATTGGATCAGCCATTGAAAATAGCCAGCTTCACAGCAGTTGCCATTTAACGATCTGATGAATTCCAGGGCAAGGCGGGCCACAGACCAAAATCGGGGCGCCCCTTCTTGCGATGCGTCGGCTCACGCTTTTTCGGAGGTCCGCCCATGAATCGCCTTCTACGGGCCGTTTGCGCCCTGTCCGTTCTCATCTCGGCCGGCTCCGCGCTGGCGGCAGATGCACCGACCTGCCAGACCATCCGCATGTCCGATCCGGGATGGACCGACATCACCTCCACCAACGCCATTGCCGGCGTGCTGCTGCAGGGGCTCGGCTACAAGGCGGATGTGAAGACGCTGTCGGTTCCCATCGGCTATGAATCCATGAAGACCGGCAATCTCGATGTCTTCCTCGGCAACTGGATGCCGGCGCAGCAGAAGTTCATCGATGCGCTGAACGAGGCGAAGGCCGTCGAGGTGCTGGGCACCAACCTCACCGGCGCCAAATTCACCCTTGCCGTGCCGAACTATGTCGCCGAAGCCGGCGTCAAGGACTTCAAGGACCTTGCCGCCCATGCCGACAAGTTCGGCAAGCAGATCTACGGCATCGAGCCGGGCGCGCCGGCCAATGCCAACATCCAGAAGATGATCGACGCCGGCGAGTTCGGCCTCAAGGACTGGAAGGTGGTTGAATCCGGCGAGCAGGCCATGCTGGCGCAGGTCAAGCGCTCGGCCAATGGCAAAAGCTGGATCGTATTTCTCGCCTGGGCGCCGCATCCGATGAACGACGCCTTCGCCATCACCTATCTCTCGGGTGGCGATGCATATTTCGGACCCGACTATGGCGGCGCCGAGGTTCGTACTTTGGCGCGCACCGGCTGGTCCAGCCAATGCCCCAATGCCGCGGCCTTCTTCAAGAATCTTAAATTCGATCTCGCGATCGAGAACGCGATGATGGGCAAGATCCTCGACGAAGGGATGGAGCCGAAGGCGGCCGCCGCCGCATGGATCAAGGCTCATCCCCAAGCGCTCGACCCCTGGCTCGCCGGTGTCACCACCTTCGACGGCAAGCCCGGCCTGCCCGCGGTGAAGACCTCGCTCGGGCTATGACACCGGCGCCGCCGGGCCATCGTCCCGGCGGCGCGCCCCTTCATCGCTATCCCGCGAAGCGTGCCATGACCCAGCCCAACATCCTCATCTTCATGGTCGATCAGCTGAATGGGACGTTGTTCCCCGACGGACCGGCCGGGTTTCTGCATGCACCGCACCTGAAGGCGCTGGCCGAGCGCTCCGCCCGGTTCGCGAACTGCTACACGGCGAGCCCGCTCTGCGCCCCGGCCCGCGCCTCCTTCATGTCGGGGCAGTTGCCCAGCCGTACCCGTGTCTATGACAATGCCGCGGAGTTCACCTCCGACATCCCGACTTTCGCCCACCATCTGCGCCGTGCCGGCTATCACACCGCGCTGTCGGGCAAGATGCATTTCGTCGGGCCGGATCAGCTGCACGGCTTCGAGCAGCGGCTGACGACCGACATCTACCCCGCCGATTTCGGCTGGACGCCGGATTACACCAAGCCGGGCGAGCGCATTGATTGGTGGTATCATAATCTTGGCTCCGTCACCGGTGCCGGAGTGGCCGAGATCACCAACCAGCTCGAATATGACGACGAGGTGGGTTATCACGCCGGGCGCAAACTCTATGACCTGGCGCGTCGGCAAGAGAGCCGTCCCTGGTGCCTGACCGTCAGCTTCACCCACCCGCATGACCCCTATGTCGCTCGGCGGCGCTTCTGGGATCTTTACGAGGACTGCCCGGCGCTCGATCCCGTCATCCCGCCAATTCCGTTCGAGCAACAGGATCCGCATGCGCAGCGGCTGATGTTGGCGAGCGACCATGCCAACGGCCATGTGACGCCGGCGGACGTGCGCCGGTCGCGCCGGGCCTATTTCGCCAACATCTCCTATATCGACGAGAAGATCGGCGAACTGCTCAATATCCTCGAGCGCGGCGATATGGCGAACGACACCATCATCGTCTTCGTTTCCGACCATGGCGATATGCTCGGCGAGCGCGGACTGTGGTTCAAAATGAACTTCTTCGAAGGTTCCGCGCGCGTGCCGCTGATGATCGCCGCGCCGGCGCTGGCTCCCGGCCGGATCGACGGCCCCGTATCGACGCTCGACGTGTTGCCGACGCTGGCCGATCTCACCGGGCTCGATCTCTCGGGCATCCTACCGTGGACCGACGGCGAGAGCCTCGTGCCCACCCTGCTCGGGCGTGGCTCCCGCGGGCCGGTGCCGATGGAATATGCGGCGGAAGGCTCCTATGCGCCGCTGGTGGCCTTGCGTGATGGCCCGTGGAAGCTCGTGCTGTGCGAACTCGACCCGCCGATCCTGACCAATCTCGACGACGATCCCCACGAACGGGTCAATCGGGCGGACGACCCGGCATGCGCGGACCAGTTCGCCCGCATGCACACCGCCATGCGGGCGCGCTGGGACCTCGCCCGCTTCGACGCCGAGGTAAGAGCCAGCCAGGCGCGACGGCATGTCGTTTACCAGGCCCTGCGCAACGGCGCCTATTACCCATGGGATTTCCAGCCGCTGCAGCAGGCCTCCGAGCGTTACATGCGCAACCACATGGACCTGAACGTGCTTGAGGATGCGCAGCGCTATCCCCGGGGCGAATGAGCAGCTCCGATGCGGGCGGCAGTCTCCCCCTACCCATTCAGGTCCGCGGGCGTCCAAAAAACATAAGAATTGATATCCAACGTCAAGAGATGGTGCTGCCAAAGCCTGATCTTGATTTTATCTTCGAATTAGCTTGAATAAGTCTGCAAAATCGCCCTTCATTGACGAAGCTCTCCTCAGAGAGGGCAGGCAGGGGGCCGAAATCATGGACAAGCAGGCAAAGTGCGACCCGGCCGTTTCGGCGGCCGGCGTGTCGACGCATGGGGACCGCATGGAACTCCACCCGTCGCGGCGGGGTTTCATCGCCGGCGGCATGGTCGGCATGATCACCCCGAGCGTTGCCGGTCTGCTGGTCTCGCAGGTCGATGCGGCATCGATGCAGCATGACAGTCCGAGCCCGCCCGCCGCCGGTGGCGGGGCACAGCTGGTTCGCGAGCCGGTCCGCCCGGGCGGCGGGCCGCGGCGCGTCCCTTTCGTGGATGGTGAGCCGCTGCGCCAGCCGGAAATCCGCCGCTCGGAGAAAGGCGAACTCCGGACCACGCTTCGGGCCGCCTATTCATGGCAGGAAATCGGCGGCTACCAGCTGCATCTGCGCGGCTATGAGGGGATGATGCCCGGACCGACCCTGCGGGTGCAGCCGGGGGACGTATTGCGCATCCGGCTTATCAACGACCTGCCGCCCAATCGCGAGACCATGCCGCTGCAGATGAACCAGCCGCATATGCTCAACCTGACCAATTTTCACTTTCACGGCGCCCATACCAGCCCGGATGGCATCTCCGACAACGTGCTTCGCACCATGGAGCCCGGCCAGAGCTATGACGTGGAGATCCGCATCCCCGAGGATCATCCGCGCGGCACCTACTGGTATCATCCCCATCATCACGGCTCCGCCGATATCCAGCTGTCGAGCGGCATGGTGGGCGCCATCGTCATCGAGGACGGCCCGGAACAGGTTCCGGAGGTCGCCGCGGCCAAGGACCTCACCATGGTGCTGGGCGAGGTGGTGTTCGACGGCTTCGGCATGGTCGAGGGTTTCGATGCCCTGTTTTCCGAGACATCGACCCGCTTCCTCTCGCTGAACGGCCAGCGCAATCCGACGATCACCATGCGGCCGGGTGAGGTGCAGCGCTGGCGCCTGGTGCATGCAGGCTATCAGGACGACCTGTTCCTTGTGCTGGACAGCCACCAGCTTCACGCCATAGCCCGTGACGGCGTCGGCCTCGTCATCATTGGCGAGGGGCAGATCTGCACCGACCAACCCGATCGCAAGGATGCGGTGCTCATCGCTCCCGGCCAGCGCATCGATGTGCTGGTGAAGGCCGGTACGCCCGGCACCTATGAGTTCAAGGCCCTGCCCTATAATCAGGGCTATCCCTCGCCGTTCGGGCCGATCGCACGGGTGAAAGTCGAGGGCGAACCGCTGCCCATGGCGCTGCCCGGCCGTCTCGCCCCGCCGCCATTGGCCTCCATCCGCGACGAGGAAATAACCAACCGCCGGCGGCTGACATTTTCGGCCGACCTACCCGAGAACGACGCCGCGGCGCATTGGCGCGAATTCCGCTTCCTCGTCGATGGGCGCAGCTTCGATATCGACCGGGTCGATCACCGCATAAAACTTGGTGCGGTGGAGGAATGGGAGATCGTAAACCTTCACTTCCATGACCACATCTTCCACATCCACGTTAATCCGTTCGAGCTGGTAAAGGTGAATGGGGAATATGTGCCGTCGGTCTGGCTGGACACGGTCGTCCTGCCGCGCAACGGCAGCATCACGATCCGCTCCCGCTTTCTCGACTATGTCGGAAAATACGTGCTGCACTGCCACATGATGAACCATGAGGAACTGGGCATGATGCAGCTGATCGAAGTGTACGCATGACCGGCTGCCTCGGCCGACCTTGCGCCACCTACCCGCCATCGCCATTGGCGAGCGGATCCACCTTTCACGGTAGCGGACCGCCGGCAGGCGCGCTTTAGGGGCAGCGCTCCGCAGACGATGCGAGCCAGGAACGATGCCATGACATCCGCTGTGGCAAGCACAGCGTCCTTTTTAAGACCCCCACTCCGCATCAGCTTGGCGAGCATGTCGGGGGATGCATGGGGGCGGCAGCCCTCCGCGCTACCGTGTGGGCATGCTGTCTGCGACCCGCCTTTCGGGCGCCGACGCCGACCGGCGACTGGGCATGGGGGCGTTCGGCGTAAAGCTCTCGGCCACTTTTCCCGACGTCACCACCGTGCACACGCCGTCACGCTCCACCAGGGTGCCGCAACTGGTGGCGAAAGCCGGTCGCGGCAGCACCCGGCCCTGGCCGAGTTCCATATGCACGTCGACCAGGCAATCGACGAAGCGGCGGGCGAGCTTGAAGTCCGCCACGCCGGGACCCATCATCGCCGTGACCGGATTGACGATGCGCACCAGATCGGGCCGCAGGGCGCGCAGCGAGCCCGCGGCAATCAGCGGCTCCGCCATATGGTCGAGCACGTAGCCGATGTTCCGTCCCGAGAGAATAAGGGCGAGCTGGGATTGAATGCCAAGCCCGATATCGCCGCAAGTCACGCCGTGGCGGGTGCGTTCGGGGTGGTAATATTCGAGATGGCCGCGGTTGCAATACGCTGCCGATTCGATGTCCTCGAGCGTCAGTTCGTCGTCGGGCACGGCAAATAGCGGGTGCTTGTCGCTGCAGCACATATAGCCCTGCTCGTCGAACAGGTGCTCGTAGCTCAGCTGAGGGAATTGATCGTTTACCAGGCCAATGCCGACATGCACCATGCCGTCGGCGACACGCCCGGTCAGCTGGAAACCGAGCATCACCTCCATGCGAAAGCGCACATTGGGGTAATATTCCGAGCAACGCTGGATGGCGTCGTGGATGCGTGCCGAGGGGTTCTCGACGATGCCGTCCTGAATGCCCACGAAAAGCTCGTAGCCGGTTCCCTGGTTGATGTTCGAGGCCTTCTGCTTGAAGGTCTCGATCGAGGCGAACAGTTCCTTCGCGGCCTGATAGACCGCCTCGCCCTCCCGGAACAGTTTGAACCCCTTGGGCCCGCGCCGGCACAGCCGCGTGCCGAGCCGGATCTCCAGGGATTTGAGATTCTCGCTCAGCGTCGATTGCGAAAGGTTCAGCGCCGCCTGCGCCGCGGTGAAGCTCTTCTGCTCGACGATGGTGCAGAAGCAGCGCAGCAGCTTCAGGTCGACGTCGTAGATCTGACTGATGTTCGACATCACTGCACCTCTTCTGACGTCAATCGTGCACCCCCCGCCCCGTGCCTACCGGCCTCTGCAAATTGTGCGCCGCACGAGGCCGGCCTCCACACACTTGATATGCCATCAAAATCGATCCTGCGCATAATTTCATCGATAAGCGCGATTGATCAATATGTCATCAAGCGGGAGCGCCATGCTCAATGTTGCGCCGTCCCCCGGCGGGAACATCGCTTGGGGTTTTGACGATGGTCCCGCGCCGAGCCGCCGCTCTAGGCTGCCGCATCGGTTTTGGACAGGCGCATCGAGGCTTTCCCATGAGTGCACGGCCATTCCACCTCGGATGGTTCACCAATTTCGCCGTCGACGAGTGGACGAAGACCTTCACCGGCGGCGGCGATCCGTGGGACGGCAAGTTCTACATCGACATGGCCCAGGCGATGGAGCGGGCCTGCTTCGACTACATCATGCTCGAAGACACGCTGATGATCTCGGAGGCCTATGGCGGCACCAACGAGATCTATCTGAAGCACAACATCATGGGGCCGAAGGCAGATCCCTCGCCGATGGCGGCCCTGATCGGCGCCAACACCAGGCATATGGGCGTGGTCGCCACCTTCTCGACCATGGCCTATCCGCCGTTCATGCTGGCCCGGCTGTGTTCGACGCTCGACAATATCTGCAAGGGGCGGTTCGGCTGGAACATCGTCACCACCGGCGAGGATCTGGCGGCCGAGAATTTCGGCATGGACAAGCTGCCGCCCCGGCAGATGCGCTACGACATGGCCGACGAGTATGTCGAGCTGTGCAAGCAGCTATGGGCCAGTTGGGAACCGGATGCGGTGGTGCGCGACCGCTCGACCGGCACCTATGCCGACTTTGCCAAGGTGAAGCCCATCCACTTCAAGGGCACCTACTATAAGAGCCGAGGCCCGCTCAACTGCGTGCCCTCCCCGCAGCACCGGCCCGCCTTCGTGCAGGCTGGCGGCTCGCCGCGCGGACGGCAGTTCGCCGCCATGACCGCCGACAGCATCATCGCGCCGTCGATGGGCGTGGCCGGCCTGAAGGCCTATCGCGACGACGTCCGGGCCAGGGCGGAGGCCGGCGGGCGCAACCCGGACGATATCAAGGTGCTGTTCGTCGTCGCCCCCATCCTCGGCGAGACCGAGGAAGAGGCGAAGGCCAAGGCCGCGCGCATCGTCGAGGCGCCGGATTATTGCGAGAAGGCGCTGGCCTTGATCGCCGCGATCACCGACATCGATTTTTCCAGGTTCGATCTCGACCAGCCGCTGCCACACCTCACGACCAATGGCGAACAGGGTTCGCTCGATGCCTTCCAGCAATGGGGAAGCGGCAAGACGCTGCGCCAGCTCTGCGCCGACCAGCTCGCCCGCGGCCTCGATGGCCTGATCGGCACGCCGGACCAGGTTGCCGAGCGGATGGGCGAGGTGATGGCCGAGGTGGGAGGAGACGGCTTCCTCATCACCCGCCCCTTCACCACCAACATCAGCCGGCAATACATAAACGACATCTGCGAGGGCCTGGTGCCGGCACTGCAGCGCCGCGGGCTGGCCCGCACCAGCTACACCGAGGGCGCCACGCTGCGGGAAATGCTGCGCGAGTTCTGACCCGAGCGCCCTCCCCGTCCTCCCGCTTGCCGATCGGAGCCTTCATGAGTGCGGCCAGTTCGCATGCAGCCACCACAGCTTCAGCAGAGGCGCCGACACCGGTGAGCCGGGAACTCTTCCGTAGCGGCATGTCGAAGCTGCCCGCGGCGGTCAACATCATTACCAGCCTCGGCGAGCGGGGAAGATGCGGCTTCACCGCCTCGGCGGTGTGTTCGGTGACCGATAGTCCGCCGACGCTTCTGGTGTGCGTGAACCGCTCCAACCAGTCTCACGAGGCGATCACGTCGAGCCGTGTTCTGTGCGTCAACACGCTGGCCGGCCCGCATCACGAAGCGCTCTCCATGACCTTTGCCGGCGGCGTGAAGACCATGGACGAGCGTTTCGCCGCCGCCGGCTGGACAACGCTGGTCACCGGCGCGCCGGTGCTGTCGGAGGCGACGGTGGCCTTTGATTGCCGCGTGACGCAGGTGGCCACGGTCGGCACTCACGACGTCGTTTTCTGCGAGGTGCTCGGCCTGCACCAGCACGGCACCTGCGAGGGGCTGGTCTATTTCGGGCGCCGCTTCCACCACCTGACCTGAGTCACGGCCCCATAAGCTGGCCTGCCGCCGGCACGGCTCCTGCCCTTCCACGGCAAGGAATCGCCGCGCCCATCCGCATGGGCGGCGCCGTCCCGCTCTGCGCCCATCGCCGCGCTTCGGCGCGAGCCATCCCGTGCGGTTCCGTCAGCGCAGAATCTGGGCGAGGAAATCGCGCAGGCGCTGGCTTTCCGGCGCCTCGAAGAAGCTCGCGGCATCGCCGCTTTCCACGATCTCACCATGGTCCATGAAGACGCAGCGGTCCGCCACCCTGCGGGCGAAGCCCATCTCATGGGTGACGCAGAGCATGGTGACGCCGCTGGCGGCGAGTTCCTCCATCACGCCGAGCACTTCGTTGACCATCTCGGGGTCGAGCGCCGAAGTGGGCTCGTCGAACAGCAGGATGCGCGGCTCCATGCAGAGCGCCCGGGCGATAGCCACCCGCTGCTGCTGGCCGCCGGACAGGCGCGAGGGATATTTGCGAGCCTGATCCGTAAGGTGGACCCGCTCCAGATAATGCATGGCGAGCTTCTCGGCCCGCGCCTTGGTGAGACCGCGATTGAGCTGCGGCGCCAGCATGCAGTTCTCGATCGCCGTCAGGTGAGGAAACAGGTTGAAGTGCTGGAACACCATGCCGACTTCCTGGCGGATGTCCTGCACCGTGCCCTCGTCGGCGGTCAGCCTGATGCCGTTGACGACGATGGAGCCGCCATCATGGCGCTCCAGCGCGTTGATGCACCGGATCAGCGTCGATTTGCCCGAGCCGGAAGGACCGCAGATCACGATCCTCTCGCCGCGCCTGACCTCCAGATCGATGCCGCCGAGAGCGCGATGGCTGCCATAGTGCTTCACCAGCCCGGAAATGGTGATAGCGAGCCGCCCCGGTTCGCCGGCGGCAGCGGGAACAGGCGCCTGCATTGTCATGGTGTCACCTGCCCCAGATCGGAGGTCCGGCGCAATGCAGCCGCTCGCCCCGGCACGAGGACGTCGGCTGCCACGCCTTCGGCATTGTGGCGGTTGAGCCAACGACCCCAAAGGCCGAAGCCGATGCGGATGAGGTTCACCAAGGCCCAGTAGAAGGCCGCCGCGCAGAGAATGGGCGTGAAGGGGTCATAGGTCTGTTCGAAGATGGAATTGGCGACGGCGGTAAGATCGGTGATCGTCACCACCGAGACGATGGCGGTGCCCTTGATGAAGCTCACCACCTCGTTCTGGTAGGCCTTCAGCCCGTAGCGGATCGCCAGCGGCATCTTCACCCAGATGAAGATGTTGCGCCGGGTGATGCCGAGCGCCTCGCTCGCCTCGACGATCCCGTGCGGGACGGCGAGCAGGCTGCCGCGCAGTACCTCAACCATATAGGCCGCGTGATTGAGGCTGAGCGCGACGATGGCGCAGCCGAAGGGGGAGCCGAACAGGATCCAGAACGGCCCTTCGCGCAGTGCCTCTATCTGCCCCAGCCCGTAATAGACCAGATAGAGCAGGATGAGCAGCGGCGCGCCGCGAAAGAAGGTCACGAAGGCTTCTGCCAGCAGCGCCAGCCAGCGGCGGCTCGACATGCGGGCGAAGCAGATCGGGAAGGCAAGCGCGAGGCCGAGCAACAGCGGCAGCGCGGTGAGGATCACCGTCACCTTCAGCCCGTCGAAGAGCGCCGGCAGGCTCCCCCAGGCGAGGGCGGGATCGATCGGCAGCCCGTTCATGCCGTGGCCCTGGCGGGGGGGTGGCCCGTCGCCTCGCGGCGCAGGCCGCGGTCGAGCCGGGTTTCCAGCCGACCCGCCAATCGGAACGACAAGGCACTGAACGCGATGAACACGAGCGCGGTGGCGACGAAGAAGATGAAGGGCTCCTTGGTGGCACCGGCCGCGATCTTGGCGGCGGCGACAAGGTCTTGCAGGCCCGCCAGCGACACCAGCGGGGTTTCCTTCAGCATGAAGCTCCACACATTGACGAGGCCGGGCAGTGCCAGCCGCATGACCTGCGGCAGGATCACCTTGCCCCACATGATCGCCGGCGGGATAGCCAGCGCCCGCGCGCCCTCGAACTGGCCCTTGGGCAGGTTCTCGATGGCGCCACGTACCAGCTCGGCGATATAGGCCGCATAGACGACGGTGAAGGCGATGACGCCGGCGGCGAAGGGCGAGATGTCGATCCGCGCGCCGAACTCGCCCAGCACCGCTCCCAGCATGGCGCTGCCGCCATAGAAGGTCAGGAAGATGACCAGCAGCGAGGGCACCCCCATGAAGATCGAGGCATAGACCCGCCACACGGCATGCACGATCCGGCTGCGCGAGAGCGTGGCGATGCCGATCAGCACGCCGAAGGCAAAGGCCAGCGCGAAGCTGGTGAGGAAGAGCTCCAGCGTAACGAGGGCTCCCTCACCAAGCTGGCGCATATAGCCCGCCAATTCGGCGAGGGAGAGGTTGGTCATCCGCCGGCCTCCGTGCGCGGCTCGCTCAGTTCACATTGGCGCAGGCCGATTCCGCGGCAAGCGTGGCGACCGGCACGTACTTCTTGCGGATCTTGGTGTAGGTGCAGTCCTTGATCATCTCGGCCAGCGCGGTATTGACGCGCTTCACCAGCTCTTCGCTCTTCTTCGGGAAGATCCAGCTGTAGCCGCGCTCGGCCTCGGGGATCGAGGGATCGCCGAGCCAATGGTCGCCGCCGGCGAGCTTGTAGTCCTTGCCTTCGGGCTTCGCGATCAGTTCCAGCGTCCAGTTGATCTTGGAATCGAACACCAGGTCGAGGCGCCCGGCGAGCAGGTCGAGCTTCATCTGGTCGGGGTTGTCGTAATAGACCTCGGTGAAGGTGTCCTTGCCGAAGTGCTTGTGGATGTAGGGAACCATCGAGGCGCCGCGCTGCAGCGCGATCCGCAGGCCCTTGCCGGTGACGCCTTCCTTGGTCAGCGTGTAGTCGCTGTCCTTCTTCACGATGAAGGTCGCCGGGTTGTAGACGATCGGCATGGCGAACAGCGCCTTCTCGACCCGTTCCGGCGTCGGCGAGATCTGGGTGACGATGCCGTCGAACTTGCCCTGCAGCATCGAGGGGATCAGCGCCTTGAAATCCATCACGACGATTTCGCAGTCGGCGCCGATGCGCTTGCACATCTCCCGCGCCAGCTCGGGCTCCATGCCGGTGAGGTTTCCGGAGGAGTCCACCATCGAGAACGGCGGGTAAACGCCCTCATTGCCGAGCCGGAGCTTTTCGGCGGAGGCGGCCGACAGGCCGCCGGCAAGCACGAGGGCACTGAGCGCAAGGGCACCGGCGCGCAGAGGGCGGCGCAGGAAGTGCGGGTGGAGCGGCTTCATCGGCATCGTCCTGTCTTCAAAAGGGGAGATCGCGGGATGGCGGCGGTCAGAACTCGAGCAGGTTGTCGCGCAGTTGCTCGTGGGCGTAGGCACGGCGGGTAAGGCCACGGCGCTGCAGCACCGGCACGAGGCCGTCCATGATGGTGGCGACCGAACGACGGCTGACATCGCCGAGCGCCAGGAGGAAGCCGTCGCCGCCGACCTCCGCCATGATGTCCTCCATCTGGCTGGCGACACTGTCCGGCGTGCCGACCACGTCGACGCAGTAGCCGCAGCTCACATGGTCGATCATCGCCTCGCGCAGCGGCTTGTCGCCGGCGCGGGTGAGGAACTGCGAGAGGCTCGACTGGTGGCCGTTGGTGGTCAGGCTGAGTTGGCTCACCGGCGTATCGAGGTCGAGGCTGGAGAGGTCGAGATTGGTGCTCCAGCCGAAGCGCGCCATGCGGGCGTCGAGGTTGGCGGCGGCCGAGACGCGGCGCTGGTCGGCGAACCACTTCGCCTGGTCCTCGGTCTCGGCGACGATCGGCGAGAGCAGGAAGAGTATCTTGCAGCTGTCCGGGTCGCGTCCCATCGCCGCCATCTGGGCGCGGACGTCGTCGCGATACTGCTTCATGGCGGCAACGCCGTTCGGCGCCGCGACGATGGTGTCGGCATGGGTGGCGGCGATGGTGCGTCCGCTCTTGGAGCCGCCGGCCTGGGCGATCACCGGCTGGCCCTGCGGGCACGGCCCGGAGTTCAGCGGGCCGCGGGAGGCGTAATACTGGCCCTTATAGTCGATGGTGTGGACCTTGGCGGGGTCGATAAGGATGCCGTTCTCGCGGTCGTCGAGTATGGCGCCCGGCTCCCAGGAGCCCCACAGCCCCTTTACGATGTCGATATATTCCTGCGCCATCACATAGCGCTGGTCATGCTCGGGCAGCTTCTCCATGCCGAAATTCTGGGCCGAGAAGTCCGATGAGCCGGTGACCATGTTCCAGCCCGCCCGCCCGCCGGAGATCTGGTCGAGCGAGCCGACGATGCGCGCGGTCAGATAGGGGTGGTAGGCGAAGGTCGAGAGCGTCGGCACGATGCCGAGCCGCCTGGTGGCGGCGGCCATCAGCGTTGCGACGACCGAGGGCTCCTGCCGCGGCGCGCAGATGCCGCCCTTCAGGAAGATGTCGCGCGAATTCTGCCAGTTCTGGCCGATATAGATCGAATCCTCGATGAGAATGTAGTCGAAGCATGCGCGCTCCATCGACCGTACCAGGTCGAGGAACATATCGGCGGTCATCCATTCCTGCGCGATGTTGCCGGTCCACGGCTCTCCCCAGGCCTGGATACTTGAACCTTGGAGAAACCAGGCGAGATGAAACGGATTTGCAGGCAACGCACCTTACTCCCTATGACCGCACCGGAGAGCCGCCGACGCGAAGCAGAAGGTAAGGCGGCGCAGCGGCCGGGAAGTATCGCCAACACACGAAGCTTGGTTTGTCTGCTCTCCGCATAGGCGCGCCTACGAAATGGGCAGATTGCCTAGGGCACGCTTCACCCCCGCGGCGGGCGCGGGGGGCGGCACGGGACCATCGTCGCGGCCGTTCGGCTGTCGATCTGCGTCGGCGACATGAACGCATCGCGGGATCATTGCGCGGGAGGCGTGGCATCCGAACTGCCGCTCGATTAAAGTGGCGGCGTGATCCCTTCCGATGGCTTCCGTTCGACGCCTGACGACATTGCGAGATAGGCGGAACCAGCCGTGCCCTTCATGACGACAAATCCGGCGCTCGCCCGCGCCTTGGCAGAACGCGAATACAACAACCCGACGCCGGTCCAGCTCGCGGTGCTGGCACCCGAGGCCGCGGGTCGCGACCTGCTGGTTTCCGCACAGACCGGCTCCGGCAAGACCGTCGCCTATGGACTGGCCATGGCCGAGACCCTGCTTGGCACCGCGGAACATTTTGCCCCTGCGACCGCCCCGCAAGCGCTGGTGGTGGCTCCCACCCGGGAACTGGCATTGCAGGTCCAGCGCGAATTCACCTGGCTCTATGCGGCGACGGGGGCTCGCATCGTCTCCTGCGTCGGCGGCATGGATGCGCGCGCCGAGCAGCGCCTGCTGAACCAGGGCGCGCACATCGTCGTCGGCACGCCCGGTCGCCTGCGCGACCACCTCGAACGCGGCCGGCTCGACCTCTCGGCATTGCGGGTCGCCGTCCTCGACGAGGCCGACGAAATGCTGGATCTCGGCTTTCGCGAGGACCTCGAATTCATTCTCGACGCCACGCCGCCGGAGCGGCGCAGCCTGCTGTTCTCCGCCACCATGCCGCGCGGCATCACCGCGCTGGCCAAGCGGTACCAGCACGACGCGCTGCGCATTGAAGTGGCGAGCGCCGAAGGCGGCCACGCCGACATCGAATACCGCACGATGCGTATCGCCCCCACCGAGCTCGACCATGCGGTCGTCAACGTGCTGCGCTACTACGATACGCCGAGCGCCATCGTGTTCTGCAACACGCGCGAAGCGGTGCGGCGCCTGCATGCGATGCTGCAGGAGCGGCAATTCTCCGCGGTGGCGCTGTCCGGCGAACTCAGCCAGAACGAGCGCAATCACGCCTTGCAGGCGCTGCGGGACGGTCGGGCGCGGGTCTGCGTCGCCACCGATGTCGCCGCGCGCGGCATCGATCTGCCGAATCTCGGCCTCGTCATCCATGCCGATCTGCCGAACGACGCCGAAAGCCTGCAGCACCGCAGCGGCCGCACCGGCCGCGCGGGTCGCAAGGGCGTGAGCGTGCTGCTGGTGCCGCCGTTCCGGCGCCGACGGACGGAAGACCTGATGCGGGGAGTGGGCATCACGCCGACCTGGTCGGGCCCGCCCACCGCCGACGACATCCGCAAGCTCGACCATGAGCGCATGCTGGTCGATCCCCTGCTCGCCGACGACCCCAGCGAGGAGGATGCCGCCGCCGCACAAACGCTGCTCGCCGCCCATTCCGCCGAGCATCTGGCGGCGGCGCTGGTGCGTCTCTATCGCGCCGGCCTGCCGGCTCCGGAGGAGGTGGCCGATCCCGGCGAGCCGCGCAATGTGCGCGACCGCGGCACGCAGCGCGACTTCGGCGGTCCCTCGGGCGAGGGCGGCAGCATGTGGTTCCGCCTCAATATCGGCCGTCGCAACAATGCCGATCCGCGCTGGCTGCTGCCGCTGATCTGCCGGCGCGGAAACGTGACGCGCAAGGATATCGGCGCCATCCGCATCTTCGACGAGGAAACCGCCTTCGAAGTCGGCCTCGCCGCCGCCGACCGCTTCGGCAAGGCGGTGCGCAAGGCGGACGGCGCCGATGTGATCATCGAGCCGCTACCCGGCGGGCCGTCGGGCGAACGGTCGGAACGTCCCGCTCGCGGGAAGCCGATGCGCGGCAAGCCCCCCCACGACAGACCGTCCCACGACAGGCCGTCCCACGACAGGCCGCATCATGAAAAGCCGGCCTACGAGAAGCCCTTCCGGGACAAGAGCGTTCACGACAAGCCCGCACAGGCAAAGTCGGCGGACGGCAAGCCGGCTTATGGCAAACCGGCGCATGGCAAGGCGGCACATGGCAAACCCGCCCACGGCAAGCCGGCGCATGGCAGGCCCGCCTTCGATAAGGCTCGCGAGGCAAAGTCTTCCGCCCATGGCGCCGGCGAACGTCCGCCCAAGCGGGATCGCGCGAGCACGTTCGAGGGCAAGCCGAAGGGAAAGAAGCCCCGCGACTCCTGAGCGCCGCCGCAGGCGTCACCGGGTATCGGGGTTCGGCTGGCGGGGCCGATCGTTGTGGGCGTTCGCCCCGGCCGAATAATGGCCGCGCCGCTATCTCGCCCCGGCCGCCGGGTTCGCGCTTTACGCCCCGGCATCCAACTCGGCGATGATGCGGCCGGCCTCGGCGAACCCGGTATTCGCGGCGGGGACGCCGGCATAGACGGCGGTCTGCATCAGCACCTCCTTCAGCTCGTCGCGGGTGAAACCCTCCCGTGAGAGCCCGGCGCGCACATGCAGGCCGAACTCCTCCCAGCGCCCGAGGCTGGCGGTGATCGCGACGACGAGCAGCCGGCGGGTGCGCTCGTCGAGACCGGGCCGCCCCCATATCTCATGCCAGGCCGTGCGCGTGATCATCGCCTGAAACTCGGCATTGAAGGGCGTGCGCGCGGCAAGCGCGCGGTCGACCCAGACATCGCCGAGCACGCGGCGACGGTTGGAGATCCCCTGCTCGAACAAGACCTGTTCCGCCCGCCTTGTATCGTCCGCCGGCACCAGGAAGTCGCGGAATGCCGCGGCAAGGCCCGCCGGGGCTTCGATGGGCGCAAGGTGGGCGCAATCGAGACGCACATGCACGGCACCGGGAATATCGGCGACGAGACGCTCGCCATGGCCGGCAAAGGGGGTGGAGACGTCGCGATCGCCAGTGACCACCAGTGTCGGCACGCCCAGCTCCGGCAGGCGATCGAGCAGTTCCATGTCACGGATCGCCGCGGCGGCGCCGGCATAGCCCTCGGCCGCCATGGCGATAAGGTTGCGACGCAAGTTTTCAGTGACGACGGGCCGATGCGCGGCGAAAGCCGGCGACAGGAAGCGCCCCATGGCGAGATCGGCGATGCCCGGCATGCCATCTTTCCTCACCCGCATGATGCGGTCTTCCCACGCGCCGCGGTCCATCGCCGGCGAGGTGCACACCAGCGCCAGCGCCGATATCCGCTCGGGCCGGTCGAGGGCGAGCTGCATCGCGACCATGCCGCCGAGCGAGACACCGGCCACGACGGCCGCCCCGACACCGGCCGCGTCCATCACGGCGGCGACGTCTTCCGCCAGCAGAGCCATGGTGTAATCGCCACCCGATGTATCGGATGCCCCATGGCCGCGCATGTCGAGCCGCAGCAGACGGAAGTCCGGCAGCAGATGCGGGACGACCGCGTCCCACAGCGACAGGTCGGTGCCGATCGAATTGAGCAGGACCAGCGGCGGCTTCGCCTCCAAGCCATCCAGTCTCCAGAAGATGCGGGCGCCGGCACTGGCGACAAAGGGCATGGCGCCTATCCTTCCCGCATGTCGGCCAGCAGCTGCGCGACCAGCGCCGCGCTGTCGCCGATCTCCTCGCCGAGGCCGGCGGCGGCGAGGTTCCGGGTAATGGCCGCGACATCGATCTCCAGCCCCTGCGCGACCTCGGCCATTGCCGCGGCGCTGCCGGCGGCGAGGAGAAAAAGCTCGGCAATCGCCGGCCCTTCCGCCTGCCAGCCGCCGAGGCCGCGCTCCTCCTCTGCCGGCATTCCGAAAAGGATGCCGGCAACCAGACCGGGAGCGCGATGGCAGGCGGCGAGCGCGATCTGGCATCCCGTCGGATTGCGCTTATGCGCCATCGCCGACGAGCCGCCTCGGCCGGGAATCGACGGTTCGTAAGCTTCGCCGATGGCATTCTGCGACAGCAGCGAGATGTCGCGCGCCATCTTGCCGAGCGCCCCGATCAGGATGGCGACCGCCGCCGCGATACCCGCCAGACCACCGCGCCGGGCGTGCCAGGGCACGACGTGCCGCAGGCCGAGCGCACCGCCCAGCCGGGCGGCGACGGCCGCGCCCTTGCCCTCCAGCCCCTCCCGCGTCCCGCCGGCGCCGCCGAACTGGAGCACCGCATGGCGGGCGACCTCGGCCTCAAGCCGCTCGGCGGCCGCGCAGATGCCGGCCCGCCACTGCGCGAGGCGCAGGCCGAAGCCGATCGGCCGCGCATCCTGCAGCAGCGTGCGGCCGAGCGCCGGAGTCGTCGCATGCCGCGCCGCCAGCCCGGAAAGGCAGGCCGTGATCCCGGCGACGTCCCGCCCCAGCAGCACGGCGCCGTCGCGAATCTGGCAGCACAGCACCGTGTCGGCGAGGTCCTGGCTGGTGGCGCCCTTATGCACCACCGCGGCGGCGGCCTGCGGCAGCCCGGCCCGCAACCGCGCGACCAGCGGAATGGCCAGCGTGCCGGCATGCGCCGCCTCGGCCGCGAGCTCCGCTGGATCGAGGGCTATGGTGGCGCACAGAAGGGCGATCGCGGCCGCCGCCTCGGGTGATACCAGTGCCTCGGCCGCCTCGGCATTGGCGAGAGCGGCCTCGAAGCCGAGGGCATGGCGCAGCGTCGACGTATCGTCGAAGATGGCTAGCATGGCGTCGGTGGTTGCCGGCCGGGTTCGCAACCACTGGCTCATAGGTCGAAGAACACGGTTTCGTTGTCCCCTTGCAGCACGATGTCGAACCACCAGACGCCATCGGACCGGCGTTGCGCAATCAGCGTATGCCGGCGTTCCTGCGGCACCAACGCCAGGATCGGGTCTTCCCCGTTGCCCTCCCCGTCGGCGAAATAGAGCCGGGTCGCCAATCGCTTCAGCAATCCCCGCCCGAGCACGGAAAGCGCGACATGCGGCGCCTGCAGCGCGTTGCCCGGGCCCGGCACCCGGCCGGGGCGGATGGTGCGAAAACGCCATATGCCGCTCGCATCGGCGGCGGCACGACCGAAGCCGACGAAATGCGGATCGAGCGGCACCTCCTCGCGCCCGTCCTCGGCGCTGGCATAGCGGCCGGCGGCATTGGCGTGCCAGATCTCGATCATGACGTCGTTCAGCGGCGTGCCATGGCCGTCATAGACACGGCCGGCGATCTCGATCACCTCGCCTTGCGGCGTGCCGGTCGTGCCGGATTCCGCGAGCAGGAAATGCTCCGGCGGCATGAGGTCGGGCCGCGCGCCCATGTCGGAACGGCCGACCAGATCGGCGCCCCCCTTCCAGGGCAATCCATAGTGAAAGAACGGCCCCACCGTCTGTGATGGTGTCTGGCCGAACAGCGCCGGATCCTGGTTGTCAAAACGCGGCGCGGCGTTGAGAGCTTCGAGAT
Organism: Ancylobacter sp. 3268; assembly: GCF_031456575.1. NCBI lineage: Bacteria > Pseudomonadati > Pseudomonadota > Alphaproteobacteria > Hyphomicrobiales > Xanthobacteraceae > Ancylobacter > Ancylobacter sp. 3268. The sequence continues at coordinate 109,757 of NZ_JAVDUX010000016.1, read as the reverse complement.
CAGTGGTCATCGTGATGCTCCTCGAACGGGGTCTGGCCACGGCCCTTGAGCACGATGTCGAAGCGGTATCCGAGCGCCCAATTCGGCTCGGTAATGCCGATGTCGAAGCGGGCGACCAGCCGCTGGCGATAGGGCATCGGCACCGCATTGGCGACAGGATCGATCTCGATCAGCGGATCGTCGGGGAAATACATCTGCGTGACCAGCCGGGTCGCGAAGGCTGGGCCGAGCAGCGAGAGATGGATATGGGCGGGCCGCCACGCATTCTTGTGGTTGCCCCAGGGATAGGCGCCGGGCCGGATGGTGACGAAGCGGTATCGCCCCTCGACGTCGGTGACCACCCGGCCGACGCCGGTGAAATTGGGATCGAGCGGCGCCGGCCAGTCGTCGCGGGCATGGATGTAGCGACCGGCGGCATTGGCCTGCCAGATTTCGATGATGGTGTGCGGCACCGGCCGCGCCCTCTCGTCGAGAACCAGGCCGGCGACCACGATGCGCTGCCCGTGGGGGGCGCCGCGATGCTGCACGGTGAGATCCGTCATCGCCGGGCCCATCAGCCGGTCCCAGGCTTCGTCGGGGCCGGTGACCTCGGTCAGCGTCGCGGGAATGGCGAGCGGGGCAAGCCGGGGGGCGCGCAGCACGGTGGAGCGGTAGTCCGGATGCAGCGAGGGCGGCGCGCCTGCGTCCTCTCGACTATAGGGAAGGATCAGTCGGCTGGTCACGAGGCTCATGGCACCACCTCCATCAAGCGGCCACGGGAAGGGAGCGGCGTTCGCTCATTGACCGGCAAATGCCGGGGGCGCGAATGCGTGCAGATTGGCCTGCGCGGTAAGGCGGATAGCGGCATTTGCCGCGCCATAGCCGGCATAGCCGTCGCGCTGGACGATCTCGAAGAAGAAGCCGCCATTGAGCGGCGCGGTGTAGGCGTGGCGGAACTCCCCCGTGGCATCGCGGTCGTAGAGGATGCTCAGCGTCCTGAGCTCGTCGATCTGTCCGACGGTAAGGTCGGATCGAGCCTCGAGATCGTCATAGTAGTTCTCGGGAATGGGCAGCATGGCCACGCCGCCGGCCACGAGGCGCGTCACGGTGGAGGCGATGTCGCGGGTAGCGAATGCGATGTGCTGCACGCCCGAGCCGAACAGCTCGTTGACGAAGCGGGCGGAAAGCGTGCGATGGCTCTGGGAGCCGTTGAGGATCAGGCGCAGCCCGTGGCCGGCGCCATCGACCGGGCCGCTCTCGATGACCTGGCTCTGCACCACCCCGCCGGGGTCGATCACCGCCTGTGTCGGCGATTTATGGGTGTCGAACAGCGAGGAATAGAACAGCAGCCAGGTCAGCATCTCCTCGTACTGCATGCTCTGCGAAACGTGGTCGACACCGAGAAGTCCGGTGCCCGGAACAGCTTCGCCGGTCGGCTCGAAATCCACCTCGGACCAGCGGCCGAGCGCCGAGGCGCGGTCGAGGAAATAAACCAGGCTGCCGCCGACGCCGCGCACGGCGGGAATGTCGAGTTCGCCGGCGCCGACGGCCCCGGCATGCGGCACGTCCAGCAGCGCCCGCGCCCTGAGCGTCGCCTCCTGCGCGTCCGGCACGCGCAGGGCCAGCGCGCAGACCGAGGTGCCGTGGGTGATCTGGTAGCTGTGCGCGAAGCCCTCCGCATCGCTGTTCAGCACGATGCGGATGTCGCCCTGGCTCCAGAGGTCGACATCCTTCGAGTGGTGCCGGCCGGTTCGCCCGAAGCCGAACGTGCGCAGCAATGTTTCGAGGCCGGGCCGCTCCGCCTCGGCCACCGCGAATTCGATGAACTCCACCGCCTCGACGGGCCGTGGCAACGGCATCGGCACCGCACCGGGCACCGGTCGGCCGAGACGGCGCGCGGTCGCATCCAGCAGCCAGATCAGCGAGCGATGGCCATCGAGCGCCACCGAGCGGGCCGATCCGGCGCGGAACCGGTCGTTGAAGATCTCCAGCGACAGCACGCCGTCATAGCCGGTCGAGACCAACGCATCCATGAAGCCGGCGAGATCGAGGTCGCCCTGCCCCGGCAGGCAGCGCCAATGCCGGCTCCAGGACAGCGGGTCGAGTTGCAGCAGCGGCGCATCCGCCATCTGCACCATGGCGATCTTGTCACGCGGGATAGTGCCGATGGTCGAGAGTTCGAGCTTGCGGGCCAGGATATGGAAGCTGTCGAGGACCACGCCGACCTCCTGCCGACCCGCACGCCGAACGATCTCCCACGCATCGCGGTAATCGTAGACATGCCGCCCCCAGGCCAGTGCCTCATAGCCGACGCGCAGGCCGCGCCGCCCGGCCCGGTCGCCGAGTTCGACGAAGTCGGCGGCCAGCCGGTCGATACCGCTCCGGGCCTCGGGGGAGACGTTGGAACAAACGAAAAGCAACTCGCTGCCGAGTTCCTGCAACAAATCGAACTTGCGTTCCGCCCGGTCGAAGATCCGCTGCCGGCGGGCTTCCGGCATGCCCTCGAAATCGCGGAAGGGCTGGCAGGTGACGATGGACAGGCCGAGATCACCGCAGATGCGCCGGACCTCGGCCGGCGAGCCGGGAAAGGCGATGAGATCGTTCTCGAAGATTTCGACCGCCGGGAAGCCCGCCGCCGCAATGGCCTCCAGCTTCTCCACGAGGGTCCCCGATACGCAGACGGTCGCGATGGAGGGGATCATGACGTGCTCCTTTCAGCGAAGCCGCGCGATGGCGCGCAAATCGTCCGGCGTTGTGGATGGCAGGCCGAAGAATTCGAGATAGGCGGGGATCTGCTCGAACAGCATGTCGGTGCCGATCTGGAAGGCGCAGCCGCGCGCGCGCGCCGCAGCGAGGAACGGCGTGATCTCATGCGTCAGCACCACCTCGCCGACGAAGGCCGAGGGGGAAAGCCTGGCGACGTCGACCGGCAGCGGATCGCCATGGCGCATCCCGAGCGGGGTGGCGTTGACGACGATGTCGTAGCCGGCCGGATCATTCGATCCGGTGACGACCCGCAAGGCGGGATAGTGACCGACGAGGCGCCGGCGGAGTTCGTCCGCCGCCGCCGCGTGGCTGTCGAACAGGCCAAGCTCGGCGATGCCGGCCCGGGCGAGCGACGCGGCGATGGCCGAGCCGACCCCGCCGGCGCCGACGACCAGCCCGCGCCGGCCGGCCACCTCACGCCCCTTGCGCAGCAGGCCGCGCACGAAACCCTCCCCATCGAACATCTCACCGATCAGCCGCCCATCCGCCTCCCTCCGGACCGCGTTGCAGGCACCGGCGATCGCCGCCGTCGGCCGCACCTCGTCGACAATGGCGAGGGTCACGACCTTATGCGGCATGGTAACCAGCGCGCCGAGTGCATTGGAAAGACAGAAGAATATCCTCAAGAATCCCGGATAGTCCTCGCTGCGGCAGCCCATCGGCACAACGATGGCATCGATGGCCTCGCGCTCGAAATAGGGGTTGTAGATCATCGGCGACTTGAAGCTCTCGGTCGGAAAACCGAGATGGCCGATGAGTTTGGTGGTCCCGGTGATCATCTCGCGTCTCGATCTGTGTCAGACGGCTCGTGCGACGGCGCGGCGTTGCGCGTGGCGAAGTTCAATGCGGGCGCAGGATCTCGCCGAGGAATTTGCGGGTGCGCTCGTGGCGCGGGTGCGTGAAGAAGGTCTCGGGCGGCGCCTCCTCGACGATCGTGCCGCCGGCCATGAAGATGACGCGGTCGGCGACCTGCCGCGCGAAGCCCATCTCATGGGTGACGCAGATCATCGTCATCCCCTCCTCGGCGAGGCCGATCATGGTGTCGAGCACCTCCTTGACCATTTCCGGGTCAAGCGCCGAGGTCGGCTCGTCGAACAGCATGACGCTCGGCCGCATGCACAGGGCGCGGGCAATGGCGACCCGCTGCTGCTGGCCGCCGGAAAGCTGCGCGGGGTATTTGTCGGCCTGCTCCAGGATCCGGACGCGGTCGAGCAGCCGCCGCGCCGTCGCCTCGGCCTCGCCGCGGCTCACCTTCAGCGCGCGCATCGGCGCCAGCATGCAATTCTCCAGCACGGTCATGTGCGGAAACAGGTTGAAATGCTGGAACACCATGCCGACCTCGCGTCGAATGGCGTCGACGGTGCGGCTGTCGTCGCCGAGCCTTGTGCCGCCGACGCGGATCTCGCCCTTCTGGCAGGCCTCCAGCCGGTTGATGCAGCGGATCAGCGTCGACTTGCCGGAGCCCGACGGTCCGCAGAGGACGATCTTCTCGCCCCGGCGGACCGACAGGTTGATCTCGGAAAGCGCCTTGAAGCCGCCGTACCACTTCTCGACATCGGCCATGACGATCATGGGATCCGTCGTCGCTTCTTTGGCGATGGAGACAGGTGTCGTCATGGCATGCGTCGTCATGGCCAGGGCTCCCATGGTGCCGTCGTCAGCTTGCCGAGAAGGGAATGCCTTCGAGACTGTCGGGGAACTGGTGCACCGGCACCTTCATCCACTTGTCGTAGAGCTTCTTCAGCTCGCCATTGGCCCTGATCTTGTCGATGAAGGCGTTGAGCGAGGCATTGACCTCCTTCTCGCCGAGGCGTGTGCAGGCGCCGTTATAGAGCTTCTGGAACTCGAGCTTGTTCTCGAACTCGCCGGGGCGGGCCTGCTCGATGCGCTGCAGGTAGAAGATGTTGCCGCCAATGGCCTCCACCTGGCCGGAGACGAGCGCCTGGATGCTCGGCGCATCGCCGTCATAGCGGCGGATGGTGGTGCCGGCCGGGGCGTTCTTGGTCACCTGGGTGTCCTGCGCAGCGCCCTTGGCGACGCCGATCGAGACCTTGGCCATGTCGGCATTGGTCTTGATGTCCACCTTCTTCGGCGCGATCAGCACGATGGCGTTGGCGACATAGGGCTTGCTGAACTGCACCGCCTTGGCGCGCTCGGGCAGCATCGCCATGGTGGCGAACAGCACGTCGACGCGGCCGGAGGTCAGCGCCGGGATGCGGTTGCTGACCTCGAGCGGCACGAACTCGACCCCGACACCCAGTTCCTTGGCATAGAGACGCGCCATGTCGGCATCGAGCCCGTCCTGCTTGCCGTCACTGGTCACGAAGCCCCAGGGCGGGTTGTCGCCCTGGATGCCGACGATGATCTTGCCCCGCGCCTTGATCTCCTCGGGAGTGATGGCGGAAGCGGAATGTGTGGCGAGCGCCGGCAGGGTCAGCGCCGCGACAGCGGCGGCCAGCACAAGGCGGCGGGTCGGCGTAAAGCGGATCATGTTTCTCTCCCTTGATAGTGGCGTTTTCGGTTTCTTATTTGGCTGCACCATCACCGCGAGGCGACGGCGAGACGGTTTTCGAGGTGCGAGCCGTAGAGCGACAGCGGCCAGCACATCAGGAAGTAGAGGATGCCGACGATCCCGAAGACGAGGAGCGGCTGGAAGATCTGGTTCGAGACGATGTTTCCGGCCCGTGCCAGCTCGGTGAAGCCGACGATGGAGGCGAGCGAGGTGCCCTTGATCAGCTGCACCAGGAAGCCGATGGTCGCCGGCAGCGAGATGCGGATCGCCTGCGGCAGCACCACGTCCTTCATCCGCGAGGCGTATTTCAGGTTCAGCGCGCTGGCGGCCTCGGTCTGGCCGCGCGGCACCGCCTCTATCGAGCCGCGCCAGATCTCACCGAGATAGGCGCTGGCATGCAGGGTGAAGCCGATGGAAACGGCGACCCAGGCGCTGAGATGCAGGCCGACCAGCGCCAGCCCGTAATAGACCACGAACAACTGCATCAGCAGCGGCGTGCCCTGGAACAGCGCGATATATCCCGCCGCCAGCCGCTCCAGCCCCCGCATGCCGGAGGTGCGCAGCAGCGCGATGGCGAGTCCGCCGACCGAGCCGCAGACGAAGCCGATCGCCGACAGGGCGACAGTCCATTTCAGCCCGGTGAGCAGGAACAGGAATTCGCCGAGACCCATCTTTCCCTCATTTCACCGGATAGCTGAAATAGCGGGTCGAGATCGTCGAGAAGAAGCTCATCATCAGCCAGGAAATGCCGAGATAGAGCAGCGTGATGACGCCGAAGACCTCGAAGCTGCGAAAGCTCTCGGACTCGATGCGCTGCGCCACCGAGGTCAGCTCATAGGCCGAGATCGCCGAGGCGACACTGGTGGTCAGGGTGAGCAGGATGAATTGGCTGGCGAGCGAGGGGAAAACCGCCCGTAGCGCCGGCTTCAGCACGATCAGGCGGAACACCAGCCCCTTGTGCAATCCCAGCGCCAGCCCGGCCTCGACCTGGCCGCGGCTGATCGACTGCACGCCGCCGCGAATGATCTCGATCGCATAGGCGCCGCCATTGATGCCGAGGGCGAGAATGGCGGTCGGCGTCGGGTCGAGCCGCAGTCCGGCCAAAGGCAGCGCGAAATAGATGAAGTAGATCTGCACCAGGAACGGCGTGTTGCGGATCAGCTCGACAAAGCCTTTCACCGCCCAGCGTATCGGCTTGCGGCGGGAGTCGCGCAGTATCACCCCGCCGATGCCGATGATGATGGCGATCGCCATCCCGCCCAGCGCGAGCAGCAGGGTGCCGAGGCAGCCGGCAAGCAGATCCGGCAGCCCGTCGAAGACGGGCGTGAAATCGAGCACGTAGTTCATGGCGTTTCCTCGACAGCCGACCTTCTGCGGGTCGGTCCGCTTGCTTGTCCGGCGCCTCTGCGGGCGGCTCGGCCGATGCGATCGCGTGGCTTGCGCGATGTTTTTGGCGAATGATAAAATGTACCAACTAGTTCATTTGGTCAAGCCGAATGGACCAGACGGTACATTTCAACACGACCTTCCGGCAGCGCCGCCGCGCGCCCTTTTGGTGCTTGATGGACAAGACAGACACTCCCGTTCGAGCCGACAGGAAATCGCTGTCGTGGACCCAGGATCCGGAAGGTGTACGGCGCAGCATTCTCGACGCCGCGCGCATCGAATTCGTCGAGCACGGGCTCAGCGGCGCGCGCGTCGACGAGATCGCCGCCAAGACGGCGACCAGCAAGCGGATGATCTACTACTATTTCGGCGACAAGGAGGGCCTGTACCGGGCCGTCATCGAGGAGATGTACGAGCGCATCAGGCGCTTCGAACGCAGCCTCGATCTGGCCACCCTGCCCCCGGACGAGGCGATGACCAAGCTCACCGGCTTCACCTTCGATTACCACGCCGACAACCCGGATTTCGTGCGAATGGTGATGATCGAGAACATCCACCATGCCCGCCACCTCGCCAGTTCCTCCAAGATCGCCACGCTCAACCTGTCGATCATCGGCGTGATCCGGGAGATCTATGAACGCGGCGTCGCCGAGGGGCTGTTTCGGCCGGGCATCGAGGCGCTGGACATCCACCTCACCATCAGCGCGCTCAGCTTTTACAACGTGTCGAACCGCGCCAGCATCCGGCAGGTATTCGGCCATGACATGGGCGCGCCCGACGTGCTGCCACACCGCCGCCAGGCCGTCATCGACACGGTGATGCACATGCTGCGTCACTGATCTCGCCTCCCCTCGGCCAAGCCGCGTTCCTGGGGCCGCCTCCGCCCTCAGGCCTTTCCGGTCAAGGCGGCCATCGCCTGGATCGCCAGTTCGTAGCCCCCGGCGCCGAAGCCGATCATCACGCCGGTCACCACCGGCGAAATCAGCGATTTGTGATAGACGCTCTCCCGCGCATGCACGTTGGAGATATGCAGCTCGATCTTCGGCCCGTCGAACATCTTCAACGCGTCCATGAGCGCGATCGAGGTGAAGGTGTAGCCGGCCGGATTGATGATGATGCCGCACGCCTCGCCGCGCGCCTGCTGCACGCTCTCGACCAGCTCGCCTTCGAAGTTTGTCTGCCGGAACTCCACCTCGAACCCCAGCGCCCCGGCCTTGGCGATGCAACGTTCCGCGATCTGCGCCAAGGTCGTGGTGCCGTAGACCGCCGGCTCGCGCTCGCCGAGCAGGTTGAGGTTCGGTCCGTTCAGTACATGAATGCGTTGCCCCATCGTCCGTCTTCCCGTGTTGGCTGCCGCCCGCCTAGACGCGCTCCAGCGCCATGGCGATGCCCTGCCCGACGCCGATGCACATGGTGGCAAGCGCGAAGCGCCCACCGGTGATGCCGAGTTCCAGCGCCGCCGTGCCGGCTATGCGCGCGCCGGACATGCCGAGCGGATGGCCGAGCGCGATCGCCCCGCCATTGCGGTTCACGCGTGGATCGTCGTCGGCGAGGCCGAGCAGGCGCAGGGTGGCCAGCGCCTGCGAGGCAAAAGCCTCGTTGAGCTCGATGACATCGAAGTGGTGCGGCGCGAGTTCCAGCCGCGCCATCAGTCGCTGGCTTGCCGGTGCCGGGCCGACGCCCATTACCCGTGGCGGTACGCCGGCGACGGCGCCGCCAAGGATGCGGGCGAGCGGCGTCAGGCCCTGCCGATGCGCCGCCGCCTCGGTGGCCACGATCAGCGCCGCCGCACCGTCATTCACCCCGGCGGCATTTCCGGCGGTGACGGTGGCGCCGGCATTGGCGTTGATCGGCTTCAGCTTCGCCAGCGCGTCGAGGCTGGTGGCACGCGGATGCTCGTCGCGGTCGATCGTGAGCGGCTCGCCCTTCTTCTGTGGCAGCATCACCGGCGCGATCTCCCGCGCCAGCCGGCCGTTCGCCTGCGCCGCCCTTGCCTTATGCTGGCTGCACAGCGCGAAAGCGTCCTGGTCCTCGCGCGAGACCCGATGATGGATGGCGACGTTGTCACCGGTCTCCGGCATGGAATCGACGCCGTACTGCGCCCGCATCAGCGGATTGACGAAGCGCCAGCCGATGGTGGTGTCGTGGATCTCGGCCTTGCGGGAGAAGGCGCTGTCGGCCTTGGGCAGCACGAAGGGCGCCCGGCTCATGCTTTCGACCCCACCGGCGAGGATGAGTTCCGCCTCCCCCGCCTTGATGGCACGAGCGGCGGTGACGACGGCATCCATGCCGGAGCCGCACAGCCGGTTGATCGTGCTTCCGCCCACAGAGACCGGCAGGCCCGCCAGCAGCGCGCTCATGCGGGCGACGTTGCGATTGTCCTCGCCGGCCTGGTTGGCGCAGCCGAGAATGACATCGTCTACCGCCTCCCGATCCAGCGACGGGTGCGCGGCCATGAGCGCCTTGAGCGGGATCGCGCCGAGATCGTCGGCGCGGACACCCGACAGCGCGCCGCCGAAACGGCCGATGGGCGTGCGCAGATAGCCGCAGATGAAGGCTTCGGCCATCCGCCCGCTCCTCAAAGGTCCGGCGCGACGAGGTCGGCGACCTCGCCGTGGACATGCAGCATGGCGCCGGTCATTGCCTGCAACTCGGCAAGCGCCAGCCCCGGCAGCTTCTCCCGCAGCACGAACATCCCATCGGCGATGTCGACCACCGCGTGGCTGGTATAGATCCGGGTGACGCAGGCGACTCCGGTGAGCGGGAAGCTGCACGCCTCGACGAGTTTCGGCTCGCCGGCCTTGGTCAGATGCTCGGTGACGACGAACACCTGCCGGGCGCCGTGCACCAGGTCCATGGCGCCACCCACCGCCGGCACGCCGGTAGTGCCGACCCGCCAATTGGCGAGATCGCCCTTCTGCGACACCTGGTAGGCGCCGAGGATCGCCACGTCGAGATGACCGCCGCGTACCATGGCGAAGCTGTCGGCGTGGTGAAAGAACGCAGCACCCGGCTTCAGCGTCACCGCCTTCTTGCCGGCATTGATGAGGTCCCAATCTTCCTCGCCCTCCGCCGGCGGCTCGCCGAAATTGAGAATGCCGTTCTCGGTGTGGAAGATGGCCACGCGCCCCGGCGGCTGGTAGCTCGCCACCCTCTCGGGGAAGCCGATGCCGAGGTTGACATAGGCGCCGTCGGCGATGTCCTGCGCCGCGCGCCAGGCGATCTGGGCGTTGGAGAGCCTGCTGTTCGGCCGGGCGTGTCGGGTCATGCGCAAGCCGCCCCGGCGCGGACGAGATCTTCTTCCTGCTGCGGATGCGGCACCTCGACCACCCGGTCGACGAAGATGCCCGGCGTGACCACGTTCTCGGGATCGATGTCGCCGGCCGGCACCAGCCGCGACACCTGCACGATGGTGGTCGCCGCCGCCATGCACATCAGCGGGCCGAAATTGCGCGCCGCCTTGTTGTAGGTGAGGTTGCCCTGCGGATCGCCGAGATGCGCCTTCACCAGCGCGAAATCGGCCTTCAGCCAGCGCTCCTGCACATAGTGGCGGCCATCGAACTCGGCGATGACCTTGCCCATGGCGAGCTCGGTGCCATAGGCGGTCGGCGTGTAGAAGGCGGGTATCCCGGCGCCGCCGGCACGAATACGTTCGGCCAGCGTGCCCTGCGGCACCAGTTCCAGCTCGATCTCCCCGGCCAGGTATTTTTCCGTGAAGGCGCGCGGATCGGAGGAGCGCGGAAAGGAACAGATCATCTTGGCGACCATGCCGGCATCGATCATTGCCGCCAGGCCGACCCGGCCGGTCCCGGCATTGTTGTTGATGACTGTGAGATCTCTTGGCCGCTTGTCGATCAGCGCGTGGATCAGCTCGATCGGCGCGCCGGCGCCGCCGAAGCCGCCGATCATCACCCGCGCGCCATCGCCGATCCCGGCGACCGCGTCCGCGACACTGCCGACCCTCTTGTCCACGACGTCACTCCCTGGGCCGTGCCCTCATGGTTCGGGGCACCTTGAGCAAGGGATAGAGGCGGGATGGGTCGACAGCAAGACATTTGTGCGATATTTGATATTTGTTCATAATACGCACAAATTTGGAGAGCGAAGGTGAAGCAGACCGACTTCGTCGGCAGTCTTGCAAAGGGATTGCAGGTCATCGAGGCCTTCGACGCCGCGACGCCCAAACTGACCATCACCCACATCTCCGAAACCACCGGTCTCGACAGGGCGACGGCGCGGCGTTGTCTTCTGACGCTGGTCGAGCTTGGCTATGCCCGTCATGACGGCAAGCATTTCGAGCTGACACCGAAGGTGCTGCGGCTCGGCCACGCCTATCTTGCCGCCACCCCGCTTCCCCGGCTGATCCAGCCGCATCTCGACACGCTTTCCGAGGAGGTGGGCCAGAGCGCTTCGGCCAGCGTCCTGGAGGGAACGGACATCGTCTACATCGCCCGTGCGGCGCAGAAGCGGGTGATGTCGATCAGTCTGATGCCCGGTTCGCGGTTGCCGGCCTGGTGCGCCTCGATGGGGCGGGTCCTTCTGGCGGCCCTGCCGGAAGCGGAGGCACGCGCGATCCTCGAGCGTTCGCAGTTGCGCGCGCTCACGCCCTTCACCCGCACCGGCGTGGATGCGGTCATCGACGAATGCCGGCGCGTGCGCGAGCAGGGCTATGCCGTCATCGATCAGGAACTTGAGCTTGGGCTTTGCTCCATCGCCGTGCCGCTCGTCGACGCGCGCGGTCGCGTGGCCGCGGCGCTGAATATCGGCGCCTCGGCCTCACAGATCCCCGCCGCGCAGATGCCGGAACTCTATCTTCCGGCGCTGCGGCGGGTTCAGGCCGCGCTTCGCCCGCTGCTGCACCCGCCCGTATGACCGAAGACCTCAGCGGCCCTCGGGCGCCGGCTTCGGCTAGGCGGCAACGACCGCCGCCGTCTCGGCCTGGAGGCCCGCCGCCTGGGCGATCAGTTCCACCGAGCGCAGCCGCTGGGCATGGTCGTAAACGTCCGATACCACGATGAGCTCGTCGGCCTTGGTCTCGGCGACCAGCGCGGCAAGGCCGGCACGCACCGTCTCGGGCGAACCGATGATGGAACGGGCAAGCATGCGCATCGCCTGCGCCTTCTCCATCGGCGACCAATAGCTCTCGATGTCGTCGATCGGCGGCCGGCTCAGGCCGCGGGCGCCGCGGAAGATGTCGGCGAACGACATTTGCTGCGTCGTCGCCAGCCGGCGCGCTTCGGCATCGGTCGGGGCGGCGATGACGTTGACGCCGACCATGGCATAGGGACGGCTGAGCTGCGCCGACGGCTTGAAGCGGCTGCGATAGATATCGAGCGCCGAGAGCAGCATCTCCGGCGCGAAATGCGAGGCGAAGGCATAGGGAAGGCCGAGCTCGGCTGCGAGCATCGCACCAAAATTGCTGGAGCCGAGAATCCATAACGGCACTTCGGTTCCCGCCGCCGGCACGGCCTGGATCCGCTGGCCGGGGCCGGCCGGCGCGAGGAAAGCCTGCAATTCGAGCACATCCTGGGGAAAGCTCTCGGCGGACTCGTTGGTGCGGCGCAAGGCGCGCAGCGTCGTCTGGTCGGTGCCCGGCGCCCGGCCGAGCCCGAGGTCGATGCGGCCGGGAAACAGCTGCGCCAGCGTGCCGAACTGCTCGGCGATCACGTAGGGCGAATGATTGGGCAGCATGATGCCGCCGGCGCCCACCCTTATGCGCGTCGAGCCTGCGGCGATGTGGGCCAGCACCACCGAGGTCGCGGCGCTGGCGATGCCCGGCATGTTGTGATGCTCGGCCACCCAGATGCGGCCATAGCCCAATTTCTCCGCATGGGCCGCGAGGTCGCGGGCATTATCGAGCGCACCCCGCGCATCGGTTGCTTCGGTGATGCGGACGAGTTCGAGAATGGACAGTGCCGTCATGGCTTGCTCCGAGCGAACCGCAATCGGACGGCGGGGACCGAGGCCCCTGCTGCCGCCAGAAAACGGAGATTGTCTCCACTTATCTCGGTGCTATATGGAGACTGCCTCCGTATCTAGTCAACCGCATCAAGCAGCCGAACGCGCATGGATACCGACGTTGTGAGTGGTGAACCGTCCCGGCTGCGCGCCGATGCCCGGCGCAATCGCGATCGCATCCTGCGCACCGCCATGCGCCACTTCTCCTTGCATGGCATCAACGCGTCGCTTGACGAGATCGCCCGCGAGGCCGAGGTCGGCACCGGCACGCTGTACCGTCATTTCCCTTCACGCGAGGCGTTGCTCGCCGCGGCGCTGGAGGACCAGCAGAAGGAATTGCTTGCCTGCGCGCAGCGGGCCGGAAAGCTGACCGATTCCGGCGCGGCGCTCGGCGCCTGGCTGGCGGCGCTTCAGGATTATCTACGCAGCTTCAACGGGTTGCCGGCGCCAGTTCTGGCAGCAGTTGAGGAACGGGAATCGCCGCTCTGCCTTTCCTGCAATGCGCTGGTGGCGCTGACGGAAGACTTCCTCGTCCGCGCGCAGCAGGACGGGCGCGCCCGGGCGACGGTGACGGCGAACGAGCTGTTCCTCAGCGCTCTCGGCATGGCCTGGGTGCTGAACCGGGCGGAAGCCTGCGGTACCACGCGGCAGGCGCTGGAGAAGGTGCTGGCCCATGGCTATCTCGCGGATGGCTACCTGGTGGACGGCTGCCTCGCGGATGGCCACCTCGCGGCTGCGGACGAGCCGCCGGCGCCGAAGCCTCCCGCAGGCTGAGCCGCCCGCGGGAGGCGTCCACTCCCTGCCGTCTGCGGGACGCCTTGGCTACACCCCGATCGGCATCAGCGCCGGATCACGTGGCACGGCGCGTGGCGCCACCAGCGCCTTCCAAGTCGAGAGCGCCCGGTTTGGCGCCGGGAAGGCCGGCCGCGGGATGAAGCGCCCCCGTCCCGGCCGCGGCGCATCGTTGCGCCCCTGCGAGAACACCACCTCGCCACGCGACAGGGTGAAGCGCGGCAGGCCGCGCACCTCGACCCCCTCGAACACATTGTAGTCGATGATCGACTTCTGCCCGGCGGCGCGGATGGTCTTCGACGCCTTGGGATCCAGCACCACGATGTCGGCATCGGCGCCGGGCACGATGGCGCCCTTGCGCGGATAGAGATTGAGGATGCGGGCGATGTTGGTCGAGGTCACGGCGACGAATTCGTTCGGCGTCAGCCGGCCGGTCTCGACGCCCCGGGTCCACAGCACCGGCATCCGGTCCTCCAATCCGCCGGTGCCGTTGGGAATGCGGGTGAAATCGCCCAGGCCCATGCGCTTTTGCACGGTGGTGAAGGCGCAATGGTCGGTCGCCACCACCTGCAGCGAGCCGGCGGACAGCCCGGCCCACAGGCTGTCCTGGTGTGCCTTGTCGCGGAACGGCGGCGACATCACCCGCTGCGCCGCATAGTCCCAGTCGGGATGCTGGTAGACGCGCTCGTCCAGCGTCAGATGCTGGACCAGGGGCTCGCCATAGACCCGCATGCCCTTCTGCCGCGCCCGGCGGATCGCCTCATGCGCCTGTTCGCAGGAGACGTGCACGATATAGACCGGCACGCCCGCGGCATCGGCGATCATGATGGCGCGGTTGACCGCCTCGCCCTCCACCTCCGGCGGGCGCGAATAGGCGTGCGCTTCCGGCCCGCGAACGCCCTCGGTGAGGTATTTCTGCTGCAGGGCGGCAACGATGTCGCCGTTCTCGGCATGCACCAGCGGCAGCGCGCCGAGCGCGGCGCAGCGCTGGAACGAGGCGAACATCTGGTCATCATCGACCATCAGCGCGCCTTTATAGGCCATGAAATGCTTGAAAGTGTTGATGCCGCGCCCGACCACCGCCTCCATCGCCGTGAAGATCGCCTCCGACCAGCCGGTGACGCACATATGGAACGAATAGTCGGCGCTGGCTTGCCGGCTGGCGCGCGCGCCCCAGGCGTCGAGTGCCCCGATCAGATCGTCGCTGTCGGGAATGACGAAATCGACCACCATGGTGGTGCCGCCCGACAGCGCGGCGAAGGTGCCGCTTTCCCAGGTCTCCGCCGCCGTGGTGCCCATGAACGGCATTTCGAGATGGGTGTGCGGATCAATGCCACCCGGCATCACATAGGTGCCGCCGGCATCGAGCACGGTGTCGCCGGAAAGCCCCTCGCCTATCGCGGCAATGGTTTCGCCCTCGATCAGCACGTCGGCCACATAGGAGCGGTCGGCGGCGACGATTGTGCCGCCCTTGATGACGATGGACATGCCTGCTTCTCCTGACGTCACCACCCGCCCCCCGGCAAGGGCTAAGCACCAGGCGGCGAGCACCACTTCCTTCATGCAGCAAGCTTCGTGCCCGCCGGCCGGTAACGCCCCGGACCCCGGTCCGCCGGGCGTCTGCCCGATTTGCAGGCAGCCGCAGAGCGAACGATAGCATGCATATCCTGCGATAGCCGGGATCGCGATGGGTGCGCTCATGCCAATGCCGCCCGTAGGCGCCCGCGAGATGAGGCCGGTCAGGACCCCGCGCGCCGGATGCTTCGAAAAGCGGATACCGGTTCCCCCGGAGGCGCCGATCGATGAGTGGCGCTACGCCCGTTCGCGACGGCGCTGGTACCGACTTGGGCTCAGCCGCCGCCGGGCCGGAACGCGGCAGCGAGCGACTCCGTAGAGCGTGCCAGCAGACCGACATCCACGCCAACGGCGGTGAACACCGAGCCGAGTTCCATGCAGCGCCGAGCCAGCGCCGCGTCGGCGGTGAGCACCCCGGCCGGCTTGCCGCTCGCGGCGATGCGGGCAATGGCATTGGTCACCGCATCGATCACCGCCGGATGGCCGAGCTCGCCGATATGTCCCATGCTGGCGGCGAGATCGCCGGGACCGACGAACACGCCGTCGATGCCCTCCACCGCGGCAATGGCGTCGATCGCGCCGAGCGCCTCCTCGGTCTCCACCTGCACCAGCACGCAGATCTCCTGTGCCGCGTGCCGGCCATAGTCGGGAACGCGGCCGAACTGCGTCGCCCGCGTCAGTGCCGAGACGCCGCGCACACCTTCCGGCGGGTAGCGGGTAGCAGCGACGGCGGCGCGAGCCTCCTCGGCGTTCTGCACATAGGGGATGAGCAGCGTCTGCACGCCGATGTCGAGATAGCGCTTGATCAGCACCGGGTCATTGCTCGCCGGCCGCACCACCGGCGCCACCTTATGGCCGGCCAGTGCCTGCAACTGCCCGAGCACGGTCAGCACGTCGGCTGGCGAATGTTCGGTGTCGAGCAGCAGCCAGTCGAAGCCGGAACCGGCGACGACCTCGATACCGAAGGCGCTCGACAGGGTGCACCATAAGCCGAGCTGCTGGCGCCTCTCGCGAATGGCCTGCTTGAAGCGGTTGCGCGGCAGGCCTGCGGCGACATGTGCCATGGTGATGCCTCAGGTGAAGGCGACGCTGATCGCGCCGACCGAGCCGTAGTCAGCGGTGATGACGTCGCCGGCGGCGACGTCCACCGGGCGGGTGAACGAGCCGGCGAGCACGATCTGCCCCTTCTTCAGCCCCGTACCGACGGCGGACAGCTTGTTCACCAGCCAGGCGATGCCCGCCGCCGGGTGCCCCATAATGGCGGCGGAGACGCCGGATTCCTCGATGATGCCGTTCTTGCTCAACGTGGCGCCGACCCAGCGAATGTCGATGTCCATCGGCCGGATCACCCGGCCGCCGACGACGATGGCGGCGAAGGCGGCATTGTCGGCGATGGTGTCGACGATCGCCCGGGGCACCTCGGTGCGGTAGTCGATGATCTCCAGCGCCGGCACCACATATTCGGTGGCGCGCATCACGTCGTAGATGCGGCAGCCCGGCCCTTCGAGGTCCTCGCCCATGATGAAGGCGAGCTCAACCTCCAGCCGCGGCTTGATGAAGCGGCCGGCCGGGATCTGGGCGCCGTCGTTGAACAGCGCGTCGTCGAGGATGCGGCCATAATCCGGCTCGGTCATCTTCGAGGCCATCTGCATGGCGCGGGAGGTCAGGCCGATCTTGTGGCCCACCATGTGGGCGCCGGCGGCGATGCGCGCCTGCGCCCACAAATCCTGTACCCGGTAGGCGTCCTCGATCTCCATCGCCGGAAAGGCGCGGCTCGGCTGCACGATCGGCTTGCCCTCGCGCTCGGCGCGCAGGATATCGTCCGCCGTCTGGCGGCGTTGCTCGTCGGTGAGCATGGCATGTCTCCTGGAGATCAGATGAGGGCGATCGGCCGGATCGGCGAGCCGGTGGCGCCGCTGATCCGCACCGGCAGGGCGACGAAGGCGAAGGCGCCGGCGGCCGCGCCGCTCAGCTCCTCGAGGTCGAGGTTCTCGATTATGTGGATGCCGTTGCGGGCGATCAGGATCATGTGCACTTCGAGGGTGATGTCGTGGTGGTTCATCACTTCGAAGGCGGAGGTGTCGGAGCCGACCGAGAACGGCCGGCGCTCGGCCAGCCAGCGGCCGGCGGCGACGCCCGGCCCCGGCGCGCCGGCGGAATCGAGCCCGAGATAGCGCGGCGAGTCCGCCCAGAAGCGCGCCCAGCCGGTGCGCACCAGCGTGATGTCGCCCGACCGTACCTCGGCGCCCGCCGCCTTCTCGGCGGCTTCGAGATCGGCGACGCTGATCTCATAGGCCGGCTCCAGCGCCTCGACGCCGAGCGTTTTCGCCACGTCGAGCAGCACCGCCCGCCGGAAGATCGGGCCGATGGTCTCGGCGCCATGCACCTTGAACAGGCCGGTTCCCTGCTGCTCCTCGGCGGCGATGTGCTTGCCGTAGAGCGCGCCATGCTCGGAGACATGGCACAGCGCGTCGATATGGGTGGAGGAATGGGTGCTGGTGACCATCAGCTCGTTGGAGGAGGAATGGCCGCAGCAGCGCAGCACGTCGCCATGCCGGTTGTTGAGGGTGATGTGGAAGGGCGGATGCGCCGGATGGATCGGCATGCCCTTCTGCATCGGATGGCTGAGGTCGATCTGCCGGGCGCCGGCGGCGGCGGCGAGCCACTCTTCCATGCGGAATGGCGGCACGACGCGGGTTTCCATGTTCATTTAAGCTCGGCTCCCTTGGTTTCGGGCAGGAAGACGAGAACGATCAGCCCGGCCAGCAGGAAGAAGCCGGCGGTGAAGGCAAGCGCGCCTCCGAGGCCGAAGCTCGTCGACAGGATGCCGACGGCGGCGGGAGCAAGGGCGCTCACGGCGCGGCCGGCATTGTAGATGAAGCCTTGGGCGGTCGCCCGGATATTGGTCGGGAACAGCTCGGCGAAGGTGGGCGCGAAGCCGCTGTAGAAGCCGGTGCCGAAGAAGGCCACCACCGGTCCGACGGCGAGCAGCATCGTCGGCGACGACACCAGCGTGTAGACCGGCACCGCCAGCGCCGAAAGCAGGAAATAGATCACAAAGGCGGCCTTGCGCCCCAGCGAGTCGGCGACGTAGCCGAAGGAGATGAAGCCGAGCCCAGCCCCCACCTGCATGATGACGATCCAGGTCGTGGACTTCACGAGATCGAGACCCGGGCCGCCATTGGCCACCGGGGTGGCGAGCCAGGTCGGGATCCAGGTGAACAGCCCCCAATAGCCGCACATCGCCGCCGCGGTGAAGGCGAAGCCGACCGCCGTGCTGCGGCCGTGGTCAGTCAGCAGCATGCGGAGGGTGCCGCCAAGCGACAGCCTTTCGGTCTGCTGCTTCCAGATCTCCGGTTCCGGCGTATGGCGACGGATCCAGAAGGCGAGCAGCGCCGGGGCGATGCCGAAGAAGAACACGCCGCGCCAGCCGATGATCGGCAGGAACACCGCCGCGACGATGGCCGCCAGCGCATAGCCGCTGGCGAAGGCGCTCTGCACCCAGGCCATGACCTTGCCGCGATGGCGAGCCGGCCAGGTTTCGGTGATCAGCGCCGCGCCGGCCGACCATTCGCCGCCGACGCCTAGGCCGACGATGATGCGGAACAGCAGCAGTTGCGTCACATCCTGCGACAGGCCGCACAGCAACGTGCCGACCGAGTAGCACAGGATCGACAGCACCATGGAGCGGGTGCGGCCGATGCGGTCGGCAAGGAAGCCGAAGATCAGCCCGCCAAAGGCGGTAGCGACCAGGCTGGCGGAGGCGATCATGCCCGCCGTCGAGCGCGACATACCGAGATCGGCGCTGATGTGGCTGAGCAGCATCGCGAACAGCAGCAGGTCCATGATGTCCAGCGCCCAGCCCAGATAGGAGGACCAGAACGCCTGCCATTGGGCCTTGGTCGCGCCGACATACCAAGCTGTCTTCGGAGCGGGCGCAGTTGTAGTGTCGGCTATCTCGATCGTCACGAAGTCCTCCCAGATATTTTTGTCTTTTTTATTTGGCGATAGGCCGCGTAGAACGTCGAGCTCTGCGCGGCTGGTGCGTCCAGCGCGACGGCCGGAGCGCGGTATTTGTTTTCCTGTTTCATAGGCAGCGCGGTGGCGGGTCGCAATTGACCAATTTTCAACCCGGATGTGAGGCGAATTGACAGCGCAACGCTACGGCCGCATCCCTGCGGCTTCCGCTCGGTGTGCCACGGTGCGCTCATGACGCCCCCCTATCGTTCACTTCCCTCCCTGCAGGCGCTGCGCTGCTTTGAAGCCGCCGGCCGTCTCGGCAGCTTTTCGCTGGCGGCGGAGGAGATGTGCATCACCCACAGCGCCATCAGCCACCAGATACGCGGGCTGGAGGAAGCCATCGGCCAGCCGCTGTTCCTGCGGCAGGGCAACCGCATGGCGCTGACCGAAATCGGCCGGACCTTGGCGGCGGAGACCCGGCGCGCGCTCGATTATCTCAGCCACGCCTATGCGGTGGCCCATGAGACGGCGGTGCCGCGCCCCGCCGTGCTCAATCTGGCGATGCAGATCGGGCTGATGGAGCACTGGCTGATGCCGCGCCTGTCCGAGTTCACCCGCCGGCTGGACGGCGTCGGGCTCCGCATTCGCAGCCTTGCCGATCTTTCCGAAGCCTGTCCGGACGACGTCGAGGTCGCCCTGGTTTACGGAACCGGCGACGTGCCGGGCATGATCTCGGAGAAGATCGCCGAGGAGGAGGTGTTCCCGGTCTGCAGCCCGGATTTCCTGGCCCGGCATCCCTCCATCCGCCTGGAGCGGATGCACGAGGCACCTTTGCTTCTGCACTCGCGGGTGACGTGGAACCTCTGGCTCGAACGGGCCGGGCTGCCGATCGTGTATCCTCGCCAATCGATCATGCTGGACGATGTCGCACTGACCGTGCGCGGGGCGCTGGCCGGTCAGGGCATCGCCATGGCGCGGTCGCTGCTGGTGCGGGACTATCTGGCGGATGGCACCCTGGTGCGGCTGTTCGAACTCTCGGTGCCCGGCATCTTCAGCTACCACCTCGCCTGCCGCTCGCACGAGATCCGCGAGCGCTACCGCGAACCTCTCGACTGGATCTGCACGACGATCCGCGTGGCAGCCCGCACGCCGGCCGCCCTGCCGCCGGAAGCCATGTCCTGACGTAGAGTTTGCGCACGGCCAGCCGGCCGCCCCGGCCAACGAAGGCCGGTCCGCGACGCAGCCGCGAGAGCGGCGCGGCGACTGCATCTTCGCGGCATGAGAGAAGCTTGAAGGCCACGCTCTTTCTGGCCATGATGGATCGCATCTTCCCCAATGAAAGCGAAGCATCGCCATGAAGATATTGGTGGTCGGCGGGTCGAACTCGGTGATGAAACCCGGCTATCTCGATCACGTCAACGCATCGTTGAAGCAGAACGGGATCAAAGCCCCCACCTTCAGGAATCTCAGCGTCGGGACCAACAACTGCCTGATCGGGCTTGAAAATATCCGGTTGTTCGACGGCCTTGAGCAATACGACAAGATCATCATCGAATTCGCCGTCAATGATCTGTCGCTGATAGCGGCCGACGCATTCGAAACCTGGCAATGCGCCTATGAGGGACTGATACGCCACGTCCTGCGGCAGGCGCCCCGGATTCAGGTCTACAACCTCATTCTGGGGCGGCGTCCCGAACGCACCCGTGCGCTGACCGAGCGCATCCGCACGGGCCTGCATGAAATTGTCGGCCATTACCAAGACCGTTACGACATCCGGATCGTCGATTTCGACAAGCACCTGCGCGACTCGCTGCAGAACGAGCAAAAGCGCATCGAGCAACATTACCGCGACGGCGTTCATTACGACCTGGAGATCGGTGCGCCCCTTCTTGGCCGCTACTTGGCGCAGCACCTGCTCGCAGGGCCGCTGCCGGCGACGTCGTCCTGGCCCGCCTCGCTATGCGCGGCGTCTTTCGACCGGGCCGAATTCTGCGTCTTGCCGGAGGCTTCGACCGATTTCGAAACCCATGAATTCAAGAACGCCCGGTTCTGCAAGAAGGCGGTGGAGATGCGGGCGGGCGAAAGCCTCACCGTCGATCTGCCGGGTCCGCTGATCTGCCTCTCGTTCCTGGCGACAGTGGCGTCCCGGCCATTGCTGGTCGAGGAGGAGGGAGAAAATCCCATCCTGCTCTATACGTCCCATGCCGGGCTCGAAAAGACGCCGGAGAAGTTCATCATCAAGAACTTCGCCTTCGAGTGGAAGAAATGGTCGTCGCTCGAGCGCCGGGGCCGGCGCAAGGTGACGTTCAGTGCCGTGGAACGTGCCGATGTCGGGGGTTTCCAGCCTTATCTGGTCAATCGCTACAACATGGTCCCCGGCTGGGACGAGGGCCGTGGCCCCTATCTCAGCAACCTTCTGTATCTGCCGCTGCAATAGGGCCGCCGAGACCGCGGCCAGTCCGCCGGTCTCGCACTCTCGTCGCGCCGGCCCTGCGTTCCTCGGCGGGAGCGGGCAATCTCGCTCCCACCGGCACGCGGTGCCCCGCTCATGGTGTAAGCTGAGCAATCCAAGCCGTACCAATGGGAGGGACGATGACGATGAAACGCGGGATTGTGCTGGTGGCTTTGGCGCTCGCGGCAGCTGGCGGCCAGGCTGTCGCGCAGACGGCCAATGATCCGCTCAACGCACCGGTACCCGGCTCCCTGCAGACGATCGACCCCGGCCAGCCGGCATACGATCCCTCGGCGCCGGATTCGATGACCGGGCAGATTCAGCCCCCGCCCGGGCTACCCCCCGAGGGGCAGGCCGCCGAGATCAAGCTGCCGGACTGCACGCCGCCCAATTGTGGCGTCCCCGACATTATGGGGCCGCCCAAATAGCACGGATCAGTTGCCCGCAAGGCGGTCCAGCTCGCGCCGGGCCGCCCGCATCTGTTCCCAGGATCTGCGGCTCGCCCGCACGAGCCGCAGGCGCTCATCGGGCGTGAGTACCTTCCGACGGGCTTTTGCAAGCGCCACCGCCTGCACATCCAGGGCCGTCTCGAAATCCGACAGCAATTCGTCGATCGTCTGCATCATGGTCTCCGTCGCCTGGGGCACCTAGGCAGCGGACTCATAACGCATTGATCCAGATGCGGACTGCGGCGAGCTTGAGGGCTGCGAGGAAGTTGTCCGGCCGCCGGTCGTAGCGGCTTGCGAGGCCCCGCATCTGCTTGATCCTGTTGAAGAAGCGCTCGACAAGGTTCCTTTGGCGGTAGAGGCACGGGCTGAAGGCGAAGCTGCGCGTTCGGATCGTACGAGGCGGTACATCGGCGAATCCGCCACGCTCCGCCGTCTCGGCTCGGATGGCGTCGGTGTCATAGGCCTTGTCGGCCAGCAGGATGCCGCCCGGCGCGAGCCGCGCCAGCAGTTCACGCCCGGCCGGTGCGTCGCCGGCCTGCCCGGCGGTGAGCAGGAAGTGGATTGGACGCCCCTCAGCGTCGACCAGAGCGTGGATCTTGGTGGTCAGCCCGCCCCGGGAGCGTCCCATGCAACGATCGTCAGCGCCCCCTTTTTGATCGCGGCGCCGTGTTGGTGAACGCGAACACAGGAGCTGTCGATCATCACGATGTCGCCGTCATAAGCGGCGGAAACCGCTTCCAGCAGCCGATCCCAGACCCCGGCGGCCCGCCAGCGCACGAAACGGTTGTAGAGGGTGGTGCGCGGACCGTAGCGCTCCGGCACATCCCGCCACGGCGCGCCGGTCCGGAACCGCCAGAGAATGCCATTGATCACCCGGCGGTCATCCACCCGCGCGACCCCGCGCGGCTTGTTCGGCAACAGCGGGGCAATGATCGCCCATTCCTCGTCGCTCAGTTCGTGACGGCGCATCTCTCTCTCCCCTATCAAGAGGGGTTGAATCACGCTCCTAGCCGGCCGGCAAATTTAGGGGGCCACTGCCTAACTGACGTGGCGCGCCATCGGGCAAGGTCAACCCCGGCCCTGCCGGCCCCCAGCTCGCGCGGCGCGGCCGGACTGCCGGCGAGGCGCTGCGATGCGGATCCGGACGCCCGGTGACGCTTTCTTCTCTTTCGGCATGGTTCGAATCGGGCCGCGCAGTTGAACGTCCTCGTTCCAACGACGAGCCACCTCTGCTAGCTTGCCCCGGCGCGCCAGCCTGGGTGGAGACGCGGAATGGCAGCATCCCTGGAGGCCGGGAGGACGATCATGCCCAGCATTGCGGCGGTCGAGGCCACCGGCAATCCTTATATCGATGGGGTGTTGGGCGACACGAAATGGTCCGGAACGGTCACATTTACGGTTGGCGACTGGTATGGATCCAATGACGATCCCGCTATCCTCGACACGTCGGAGCAACAACGTCAGGTCATCCGGTCATTCCTCACCGGACGAAGCTATTATACCAACGTTGACAATGTCCAGAAATACAATCGGGTTTCCGGATTCACCAATATAAGTCTGGAAGAAAACCCCTACGAAGGCGGGGATATATTCATCTATAATTCGGAGGCGGCCAATCCTTTCGCGACCACCTCGCCGCCCTCCGTGAATGGAGCCGAAGTGGCTTTCGGCACCACCCTGGATGGTACGCCGCGAAATCTCGAAAATCCGCGCCTCGGCAACTATGCCTATCTGATCCATTTGCAGATGGTGGGCGGGGCACTGGGCCTGAAGTCGGCCAGCACGCTCGGCGGCGTCGCCGATGTCGCGGTGCCGGCCGACCGGGATTCGCTCGAATATACGGTGATGAGCCAGCGCTCCTATCCCGGCGGCGTGCCGAGCACCGACTACACCACCGGCGCCTGGGACAATCCGCAGACCTACATGGCACTCGACATCCTGGCGCTGCAGACGCTCTACGGTGCGGACTACTCCTATTTCGCGACCGATACGACCTATCGCTGGGATCCTGCCACCGGCCAGATGTCGGTGGACGGCGACGGCAAGGGCATACCCGGCGGCAACAAGATCTTCATGACGATCTGGGACGGCGGCGGCACGGACACCTATGATCTGTCGAACTACACCGGGCCGATGTCGATCGACCTGTCGCCGGGCGGCGCCAGCCTGTTCTCGCAAACGCAGCGGGCCTCGCTCGGCGACGGCGTGTTTGCGCGCGGCAATGTCTACAACGCCTATCTGTTCGACGACGATCCGGCCTCGCCGATCGAGAACGCCATTGGCGGCTCGGCAAACGACACGCTGCGCGGCAACAGCGCCAACAACGTGCTGAACGGCGGCAGCGGCGCCGACACGATGGCCGGCCTCGCCGGCAATGACAGTTATGTCGTGGATCATCTCGGCGACGCCATCGTCGAGAGCGCCGGCCAGGGCACCGACACCGCTTATGTGCGGGTGAGCGGCTATGTATTGCCGGTCAATGTCGAGCAGGCCAAGATCGAGGAAGGTTTCGGCAATCTGGAAGTACGGGGCAATTCAAGCGCCAATCTGCTGGCCGGCAACGCTGCAGATAATGCGATCTACGGCAATGCCGGTGGCGATAAGCTCTATGGCATGGACGGCAACGATCATCTCGACGGCGGCACCGGACCGGACCAGATGATCGGCGGCAAGGGCAACGATACCTATATCGTCGACAGTCTTTCCGACGTGGTCTACGAGGCGCCGAGCGAGGGCACCGACACGCTGTGGACCTCGGTCAATCGCGGCCTCGACAATGATTTCGAGAACATCGTGCTGTTCGGCACGGCGACCGACGCCGGCGGCAACGGCAAGAGCAACATCGTCTCCGGCAACGGGCTGAACAACAACCTCTATGGCGGCGGCGGCTCGGACAGCCTGTACGGCCATGACGGCAGCGACCGGCTGTTCGGCGAGGACGGCAACGACTACATGACCGGCGGCAAGGGCACCGACGCCTATTATGGCGGGCTGGGCTACGACTACGCGATACTGGAGGAAGGCGGCGGGGTCGACTATTTCGTCGACTGGAACGTCACCCGCGACCGGGTGGTGTTCGACAGCGCGATCTTCTCCTCGATCGGCGCGGTGCTGACGGCCGCGTTCCAGAACGGCACGGACGTGGTGATCCGGGACGGCAGCGACGGCATCGTGCTGCAAAATGCCAAGCTCACCGAGCTGACCACCAGCAATTTCCTGTTCGTCTGAGATTCCGAGGCGGAGCCCACCCAGCCGGTATTGACCACCGCGTTCAAGCCCTTCGGCGACGGCTACCGGGGCGGCGTCTCGCTCGCCACCGGCTAGCTGGCTCACGTGCTGGGTGACGCCAAGCGCATCGTCGTCGGCCATCTCTGGGGAGCCCGCTCTCCGCCGATGCTGCCGGCACCTCCCGCCGCTTCGGATCTGGCCGCGCCGCTGCGGCGGCAACATCGCTCACTCCAAACGTGTCGGCAAGGTCGCAGCAGGAAGCGCCGCCCCGGTCGGCCTCGGCGAGGACGAAGGGCTTGCGCACCCGACATCGGCGGCGATGCGGCCGCGAGCACGTCATGCAAACGCGTGGCGTGATCGCGCAACGGCGGCGACGAGGGGCGTCGTACCTGGAGGCACACTGACGCCTCCGAGAAGCCGACGCTGCTAAATGTACAAAACCTATACCAGCACGGCATCAGTTCTCCGGAAGACGTCTCAGCCACACGACAAGGGCCGCGATATCGTCCGGGCGCAGCTGCGCATAGGCCTTTGCCTGCATCGGCGCCGCAAGCTTGCGCCCATCGGGAGCCACGCCTTCGACGAGCGAGCGTCGAATATCCGCGTCGCTCCATCCGGCAAGCGCGCGCGGGGTGATATCCGGCGCCACCACCACCCCCCATGGCCCCTCGAAGCTCGCTCCGCCCTTCCCCATTCCGCCGACGAGATCGGGTTCTCCGTCGGCTCCCGGCGTCGAGTGGCAGCTGAGGCACCGCGCGAGCGTCGCGAGATAAAGGCCGCGTCCGGTATCCTGCCCGGAAGCCGGCACGCCCGCGGCCGGCACCGGCGCGACGGCATATAGGGGGGCGGCGGTCTGGTTCCTCACCGGCGCCAGCGTGCGCAGATAGGCGACGATGGCCGCGCGGTCGGCGTCGGTCAGCACGGCGTAGAAATTATACGGCATGGCGGTCGACATGCGGCTGCCGTCGGGGCGCTGACCTTGGGTGATGGCTCGCCCGATCTGCTCGTCGCTCCATAAACCGATGCCCGTCTCGGGATCGGGCGTTATGTTGGAACCTTGAACCTTGTAGGCTGAGGTCTCGATCACCCGCCCGCCGGCGAACGGTTTGTTGCCCGGCCCCGGCGTGGTGTGGCAGCGCCCGCATATGGCCAGGGCGTCGACGAGGTAGGCTCCCCGCGCTGCCGCGGTTTCCTCTGCATGGCCCGCCGCCGGAATCGCGGCTGCGGCAGCAATCATGATGACGCTCAGAACTCTCATCGGCCCCCCTCCCCGCTCTTGCTTGTTGTCGATGCAGCATATCCCCGTTCGGCTGCTTCTAGGGATCGGGCAGCACCACGAGGCTGCGCGGGCCGGCGCCGACCGGCACCTGCGCCACCACGCGAGCCTGGGCGATGTCGATGATCGTCACCTTGTCCTCGGCCCAGGCCACCGCCGCGGCCCGCCCCTGCGGGAGCGCCACGATGCCCTCCGGATAGGCGCCGATCTTCGGGCGGGCCACGATGGCGTGGGTGGCGCCGTCGACGACAGCCAGCGTACCGCTTTGCTGATTGCTGACCAACACCTGCGAACGGTCGGTCGTGACCGCCACGCCATAAGGCATCAGGCCGATCTTGAAGCGGCTTGTCTCCTCCAGCCGGCCGGTGGCGATCACCGACAGATCGCCACTTTGGACGTTGGCGACATAGAGAGCGTCGCCCCCCGGCGCCAGCGCGAGCGCGAAGGGGGCCTTGCCGGTCGGCACCACGGCGAGGCGGGTCATTGTCGCAAGGTCGACGACGCTCACCTGATTGCTTTCGCGGTCCGCCACATAGGCGCGGCGGTCCGCCGCGTCGACCACCAGCCCGGCCGGCGCGCGGCCGATCGCGACGCGGCCGGTCTCGCGGCCGGTGGCGGCATCGATGCGGATCAGCGCATCCGCGCTCCAGTCGCTGACGAGCAGGGCGCGGCCGGCCTCGATGACCGCGATGCCGAAGGGCTCGCGCCCGGCGCGAAAGCTCGCTTCCACCCGGCGGCTCGCGAGATCGAGGCGCGAGATGAGTCCGAGATCGGGATGGGTGACATAGAGCATGCGCCCGTCCGGCGCGGCGGCAAGGCCGGCGGGCACGCGCGGCACCGGAATTTCCGCCACCGCCGCCGCCTTGTCGATATCGATCAGCGTCACCACGCCGGCCTGTTGCGAGACGACGGCGATCAATGGCTCGGCCGTGCTTGCCCCTGCCATGAGCGCGCCGGCGGCAAGACCGAGGGCAATGCACAACCGGCTCGCCATCGCCGCGGTGGCGATCACTGTCCGCTGGCCTGGCTCTTGAGGCCCTCCAGCCCCTGCCGGATGAAGTCTCCCATTACGGCGATGGCGGCGGCATCGTCGAGTCCCTCCGGCGGTTCGTTGGTGGTGTCGGCGCGATAGAAGCGCGCGTCCCAGACCACCTCGCTCCCACCGCCGGAAGGCTTCACCTCGATGGTGGCGGTGTAGAAGCTCACTGGAAACGCCTCGGCATTCTCCTTCACCAGGCGATAGGAGAGCCGGCGCGCCGCCGGATCGATCTCGTCCAGCCCCTCGGCGATCTCGCCCCTCTCCAGCGTGAGGACGCGCTCCGCGCCGGCGGCATCGCCCCCGGTCACGCTGACCTTCTTGACCAGCGGATTCCAGTCGCCGATTCCGCCGAAGCGCGCGAGCAGCGCCCACACCTTGTCCGGCGCGGCCGCGATCGTCACGCGCTCCTCGGCGCGCTGCGGCGTCGGGCCATGGGCGGCCAGCGGCGCAAGGCCCATGAGGACGAAGGCGAAGGCGAGCATCAGTCTCTCGATCATGTCGGTTTCCTTGGCATCAGGCGGGAAGTCGTTCCGGCCGGCGGCCAGCAAGCGCGCCAATGCCGAAAAGCGCGGTCAGGGCGAGAAGCGCGAGGGCAGCCGGAATGCCGGCCATATCGACGCGAACCTCGACGGGATGGGCGCGGGTATCGGCCTTTACCGCCTCGGGCAGCGCGGCGGGATCGCGCAATGCCGCGAAGCCAAGCCCGGTCTGTGCCGCGAGGCGACGCAGCCCTTCCTCCCGCATGGCGCTGAGGTGTTCGGTGCCGGTCGCCGGCTCGCCGCCCCAGGGGGCGTTTCGCGGGTTCCAGCCGGCACGTGAGGGCGCGTCGGCCGGCGGCGGGCCGCTGCGGTTCTCCTGCGGCACGTCCTGCTCGGCGTAGAAGCCGATCTCGCGCCCGTCCTCATTGTATTTCGGGATCGGCGAAGGCTCTGTCCCCCCGACGCCAACCAGCAGCCCGGCGACCTTTCCCGGCTCGCCCTCATAGGCGGGCAGTTCGCCGCCGGCCAGCGGCGGGGCTTCCTGTCCGTCGGTAAGGAACACCAGATCGGCGTAAAGGCTGTCGGCGATGGCGAGCGCCGAATGCACGCCGCGGGCGACATAGCTGTCGCCTTCCCAGGCCATGCGCCAGTCGATCATATCGATGGCGCCATCCATGGCGGCAAAATTCTCGCAGACCTCCGCCGGCTCGAACAGCAGGAAGCTGCGCCGCTCGGTGAAGATGGCAAGGCCAAGGCGCGACTGGCAGGGCAGATCCGCCAATAGCGCCCGCGCCGCCCGCTTCGCCGTGGCCAGGCGCGAGGCCGGCTCGCCGCCCTGCGTGTAGTCGCGCACATTCATGCTGCCGGTGACGTCGATCACCAGCAGCAGGTCGCGCGCCTGCCGGGTCAGCGTGAGGCGCGGCATGACCAGCGCGACCGCGAGCGAGAGGCCGGCGACGGCGAGCAGCCAGAACCGCCAGTCACGCAGGACATCGAGGCCCCCGCGGCTCATGGCAGCCCCCTCGGCACGCCAGGCAGATCGGTCCACAACCGTTTGGCTGCCTCCGGCGGTATTTCCTCCCCGGATGTCTCGATCTGCGGAAAATCGCGCACCAGCCGCATGGCAATGTCGAGATTGTATTTCGCGTCCCAGAAGCCGGGGTCGAGCGTGAGGGCGCGGCGATAGCCCTCCTTGGCGAGCCGGACCAGCGGTACGGCCGGGTCGATCTCGTTGCTTTCGAGATGAGCGAGGGCGACCCTCAGCCTCGCATTGGCAAGGTCGTAGAACGCCGCCGCCGCAAGCCGAGGGGTGGCGGAGGTGGCGATGCGGTTCATCAGAGGCTGGGCTTCATCGAACCGGTCGCGGGTGGTGAGGAACACCAGCCGGGCGAACAGCGGTTCGAGACGGGCATCGGAGGCTATGGGAATATCGTGCCCGGCGGCGAGAGCGGCGATATCGCCATTGGCCCGTCGGTCGAGGATTAGGCGCACGCCGAAAAATCCGGCGGCACACAGGCTGGCGACCAGCAGAAGGCTGGCGGCGACGAGGATGAAGTCGCCGCGGCGCGTAGCCCGCATCATGCCGCCCTCCGCAGGACAGGCTCCCGCCCGGTCGCGGCCGCTGCGGAAGCCGGTCGCACGAGGGAGCGCTCGGCGAGCTTGGCGAGCAGCAGCAAAGCCAGCGCCGCGGCGGCCACCGCGAAGGCCGGCCGTGCCAGGTCGCGCCGTGGCACCCGCTCGACATAGGTGATCGGCCGGGTTTCCTGCCGGTCGATCTCGGCAATGGCCTGCTCCACCGCCTGCGAACTGGTCGCCTCGAAGGCCCGGTAGGGCACGCCCAGACTCTGGAAGAACAGATGCAGATGCCGTTCCGGATTGGCCTGCGGCGTGTTCTCGCCAGGCGGCGGCGCCTCGAAGAGGCCTTTGGAACCACGCGAGCGCAGGAACAGCCAGTAGAGATGCACCGGCGTGCGCGCCACCGCGTCACGCAGTGTCTCCTGTACCCGGCGGTCGATGAGCGCGGCGCCGTCCGAAACCAGCAGGATCGCCCGCGACGCTTCATCCGTGTCGTCGGCAAAGGAAGACAGGGCCAACGCCAGCCCCCGCCCGACATCGGTGAAGGCGAGACCGGGCCGGTCGATCGCGGCGATGGCGGCCCGCACCACCTCGTGATGGTCGGTCAGCGGCAGTACCGGCATCGGCGAGGTGGAGAACGCCGCCACTCCGATGCGGTCGCGCGCGCGCCTGGCGACGAAATCGTCCAGCAGGCGCTTGGCAACCACGGATTTCGCCTCCTGGTCGCCGCTCGGCGCCCGATCGGCGAAGCTGTTGTCCATGCTGGACGAGCGGTCGAGCAGCAGGACGAGATGGGCGCCGGTGCCCTGTCGCGCGATCACCTGTTCGCGCCTGTGCAGCCCGGCAAGGCCGAGCACGATGGCCGCAATGGCGAGCGCGCCGGCAAGGCGCAGGCCGAGGCTCACCGCGCGGGACACGCCATCCGCCGGCGCAAGGCCGATCGTCGGGATGCCGCGCCGGACGAAGGCCGACGCGATGAAAGGCAGGATGGCGAGCAGCAGCAGCGCGAGCAGCAGGGGATGATCGAAGCCCCAATCCGCCGTCATCCGCCGCCACATCCCGGAGGCTCCGCTCATCGTCCGCCCCGCTCGACGGCCTTCAGCCGCCCCGCGAGGGCAAGGAGTTCGGCCGGCGGCAATTCCCGCGTCGCCGCCACGAGGTCGTCGCCGAAGAACAGGCGGCGCGACGCGGCGAACAGGCGGCGTATCTCGGTCTCGGCGAGCACGAAGCCCGGATGCGCGGAAAAGAAGCCGGGCAGATCCTCGGCGAACACACCTTTCCCGGCCGTCGCGTCGAAGGCGCGGTGCAAGCTGAGAAGCGCCTGGCGATAGGCGGGCGATGATGGAGGCGCCTTTGATGAGGCAAGCGCGGCCCGCACCGCCCGCGCGGCCTGGGCGAAGGGACGGCCCCGGCGCCGCGCGAACGGTCCCCAACCGGCCTGCCAGGCGAGGACGACCAGCGCGGCGAGCCCGCACCCCAGCGCGACCAGCAGGCTGCGCAGGGTGCCGGAGACGGGGATCGGCCGTGGCGGTGCGTCGGGACGCAGCGCCATGGTGGCGCCTTGCCCGGTGGAGACGATCTCGCGCAGGGGCGAGGTGAGGAAGGACCACCGCGGAACGGCGAACTCCAGCCGCCGCGTGCCGTCGGTGGCAACGAGCTGCAGCGGGGGTATGTCGAGCCGCTTCGGCTCCAGCGGCGCGTAGAAGGTCTGGTAGGTGAGATCGAGCGTGTAGCGTTGCGCGTCGCCGCTTGTTCCGCGATCCGTCAGCCGGACATCGACCAGCTCCAGCCAGTAGTTGAGCGGGCGCGCGCGGGGCAGCGAGGCCGGATCGAGCCGGAATGGCGCGTCGAGAACGATGTCGGCCGAAAGTACGAGGGTGTCGCCGATCACGTGGCCGAACGGACGCGGCGCATAGAGCTCCACCGAACGCAGCTGCGCGCCGGCCGGTACCGAGACGACGACAAGCGCGGCCATCGACAATATCCGGACAAGCCATCGGGCGGCGGCGTGCATTCAGCCCTCCCTGAGCCGCTCGGCCAGCGCGTCGACATCCAGCGCTCCCCGCAGCTCGAAAGGACGCAGGCCCCGTTCCGCAAAGATGCGCTGCAACGCCTGCCGGCGTTCGCGCGCCTGCCGTCGCCAGCGCGCGCGCAAGGCTGGCCGCATGACGACGAGGCGCGCCACGCCGGTTTCGAGGTCGGCAAGTTCGACCAATCCCCAGCTCGGCAGCGCGTCTTCAGGCGCGTCGGCACCGACGAGGACGGGCACCACGTCATGCCGCCACAAGGCGTCGAGCAGTCGCTCGATCTCCGCCATCGGCATCAGGAAATCGGAGAGAAGGAAGACGAAGGCGCGACGCTGCGGCAGCCGTCCGGCCGCCTCGATCAGCCCGGTCGCCGTCATCCCCGAGGGACGGGCACCGGCGAGCCGCCGGCGCACCTCCGTCTCGATGCCGCGCCGCCGGGCAAAGGGCAGGCTCGCCTCCTCGCGCACCTGTCCATCGCACCCGAACAGCGCGAAGCTGTCACCCGACCGCGCGGCCGAAAGCGCCAGGAGCGCGCAGAGATCGGCGACTCCGCCCGCCACGGCATCGCTGAACCGCATCGAGCCCGACAGATCTACCAGAGCCGCCACCGGCACCGCCCGCCGCGGGGCGAACTGGCGCACATGAAGCGCGCCATGGGGATCGCATAGCGACGCCCGCAGATCGAGCCGGCGCGGATCGGGATGGCGCAGCAGCGGCACGTGGCGACGGAACTCGCCCTCGGCGCCCTCGCCATGTCCGGGATGGGCGCCGGGCAGCACGCCCTGCGGGCGCCAGCGCAGCCGGTAAGGCAGCGGCTGGAGCGCCGTTTCGTGCGCCGCGCCGGTCATGGCGCCGGCACCCGCGCGAAGAGGCCGGCGATGAGTTCGCCGACCAGCTTCTCGCGGCGCATCTCATAGACCGGATCGACGAAGATGCGGTGCGCCATCACCTCGGGAAACACGGCGCGCACATCCTCGGGCACGATCACGTCGCGGCCCTCGAGCCAGGCCCGCACGCGCGCGGCGCGCACGAGATAGCTGAGGCCGCGCGGGCTGGCACCGCCCTGGACCAGCCGCTGCATATCCGCGCCCTCGACCGTCACGCCATGGCTCTGTGGGTCGCACAGGGCGTCCCAAAGGGTGAGGACATAGGCTTCCAGGGTCGGGCTGGCGTGGATGCTGATCTGGATCATCCGCGCAACCGTCTCCAGCGCCTGCGGCTCCAGCACGCCGGGCTCCACACCCATCAGTAGCGAATCCACATTGTGGAAGCGCGGATCGAAGACGAGGCTGCGCCGGGCCTCCTCCCCGGCCGGCGCCGCCACCTGCACTTCCATGAGGAAGCGGTCGCGCGCCGCGGCCGGAAGCTCGAAGGTCTCCTCGCGCTCCACCCGGTTGCGATCGGCGAAGACCTGGACATGGGGAAAATGATGGTCGCGATTGAAGGCCGAAACCGAGCGTTCCGCCATCAGCCGCAGCAGCAGCGAATGCACCTGCGGCCGGGCGCGGTTGATCTCGTTGAAGAAGAACACCGAAAGCCCCTCGCCCTGCCTCAGCAGGGGGCCGGGGTCGATGCGCGGCTTGCCGTCCTCATCGAGATGGGCGTGGTAGATCAGGTCGGCAGGCATCAGGTCAATGGTGCCCTCGATCCGTTCGAAGGCGCCCCCGATCGCCCGCGCCAGCGCGCGGAGGATCGTCGTCTTGCCGACGCCGACGTCGCCTTCCAGCAGCACATGGCCGCGCGCGAAGGTGGCGATGGTCAGCAGGCGGATGACGCGCGCCTGCCCCAGCACGGCCTTGCCGATCTCCGCCTCGAAGCGCAGGGCGCGGTCGCGCCAGTCCGACAGGATGGAATCGGTCTCGCGGGCGAGACGCATGCGGAAAGTCCTCCACCTTGCGGCGACATGGCCGGCGGTCGGGCCACGCACCGATCCGCGGCCGCGATCGGCCGACGAAGAGGACACGACCGGCGCCCGCGATGATCGCGCGACGCCGGCCGTGCCAGTTGCCCACAACCGACAAGTGCCGGAGGAACGCGGACGGAAAGGAGATAGGCTTCCGACCACACGTGGGTTCGTGAAGGTTCTTCGCTCGGCCGAGCTATCAGTTTGCAGCGGGAATCTTGCTCACGTCGTAGACGAACTTCCCGGTCTTCTGGAAATACTCGACGCGCTGGGCATTGCGCGCCTCCATGCCTTTGATGGATTCCGCCTGCTTGTTGACTTCCTTGGGGTCGTGCTTGGGATCGTATTTCGATCCCGCGACCTTTTCGGGATAGCCGGGCTTGGGTTCCCAGCAATTGCCGGGCGCCTTGCAGTTGGTGCCGTCATAGGCGGCCGCCCCGACCACCATGGCGAGGCCGAGCGCGCCGGCGCCGGCGAGGAGGGCAATGGTCTTCACGCTGTGGTCGATGATGGTCATGCTCGGTCTCCTTGTCGGTTTCCACGGGTGCTTCTTGCCGCCGGCTTCAGCCGGCCGGCCCGCCGCACTTCGGAGGCATCACGTCGGACGGCTCGATGTGCTTGGCGTTGGCGTCGAAAGACTTGAATGCGCTGCGCTGCTCGCTGGTCAGCCAGGTCGCGCCTTTCGGATCGTCCTTGTAGAGATGCCGGACCCAGGCCATGACGAGCAGCATCTCGTTCATGTTCAGTGCGCCATACATCGGGCCCATCTGGCCCTGCGCCCCGCCGAAGATCGTCTCGAACAGGCCCTGGTCGGTCTCGTTCTTCGGATAGGTCCAGTAGCTGTCGTTCAGTCCCGGCCCGATCTTGCCCTCGGCGTAATGGCCATGGCAGCCTGAGCACATGGACAGGTACAATTCATGGGCCTTGGGCAGGCAGACCGGGTCCTCGTTGTAGATATTCGTACCGGACTCCAGGAATTTCAGCACGGCCGGGGTGTCGCGTCCCTCCTCCGGTGCCTCGGAGAGTTCGAGTGGCTGGCCGGTTACCGTGTTGGTGAGCATGATCGCCGCGCGCGTGCCGAACGCGAGGGCACCGAGCGTCACGAGCACGGCTACCGTCCTGATGAGAACTGTCTTTTTCATCGAACCTCTTCGCAGAAGCGTTTCGCGTCATGGGATCGCCGCCGCACCGGCCGCGCGGCGACGACCGCCGGTGCCTTTCGCGGACCGCGTCAGGTGTTCGGATCGAGAAGGGGGATGCCTTCGGTAATCAGGATCTGCTCGATCTGCGGCTTGGCTTTCTCGAGTGCGGCGTCGATTTCGGCGAGCAAGGCCGGATCGTTCTTCCGCACCCCGATCGACTGGTCGTAGTGCATGGGTATCGGCTTGTCGTTCGGCCGGTCGATCCCGGTGCTGATCACCGTCATGCGCAGCGGCGTCGTGGACGCCTTCACATAGCGCGCGACCTCGGGAGCGAAGGCGATGGCGACATCCGCCTCGCCGGTGGCCACTTCGGTGGCCAGCCGGTCGCCTGGCACCTGCGTCCACTGGTTGCGGCGCGAGACGAAATTGACCAGCGAATACATGTAGGCGGCATTGTCCTCGAACCGGCCGATCCGCTTCAGCATGGTCTCGGCCGGCGAATAGAAACGGACGGCAAAGCGGGTCTGGTCCTTGATCTGCTGGTCCTGCCAATCGCTGGTGGTGATGTTGCGATCCGCCTTGGTCACCAGCACGTAGCCGGTCCGGTAATAAGGCTTGGAGGTCAGCACGCGCGCGTCGCCGGCATCGACGCCCATCACGACGTCGCAGGTGTTCTTGTCGAGCTGGTCGCGCACCAGATAGATGCCCGGCTTGTCGTTGCGCACGAACACCGGCTTGCGGCCCATCGTCTGCGCCAGCACCACGGCGATGCGGTCCTCGAAGCCGGTCGACTCCTTGTTGGAGAACGGGGCCTCGACATTGGAGGCGCAGATGCGCAACTCGTTCGGATTCGCGCCGGCCGCTTTTTCGGCGTCTACCGTGGCGGCGCCGGCGGCGGTGGTGAGAACGGCAGCCAGGCCCGCCGAAAGGGCGAGACGGCTGGCCGAGGCGAGCTTCGACAACGTGAATGTCGACATGGTGGTTCCTCCGTGCGGACGGACGGGGTTCGGGACGATCATCGGGAAGGTCGGCCGCCCGGGTGCGGCGAGCGCGGCGGGCGGCCGATGCGGCGTCAATTGCTGGCGCGGATGATCTCGGTGGAGTATTCGCCCACCTTCGGGTCGTCATAGGGGCCCTTGCCGTCGAGCGAGAACACCATCACGCCGCCACCCATCTGGGTATAGTGCTGGAGCTGCTTGAAGGCGCCCACCGAGCCGAGGCCGGCGGTCGGGTCGTTGAGGTCGAAGACGAGGCCCACCCCCGGCCAGCCGCCGACGCCATAGTAGATGGCGACGTACTGGGTCCCGTTGTGGGTGTAGGTCATCGGATGGCCGATCACACCGGAGGGCAGCTTGAACTTCCACAGCAGTTCGCCGGTGTCGCTGTCGCGCGCCTTGATGAAGCCGTCCAGCGTTCCGTAGAACACCACGCCGCCGGCGGTGGCGAGCGTGCCGCCCCAGGCGGCGAAGCGCTCCATCACTTCCCATTTGTACTTGTTGTTGATGGCGTCATAGGCCTTCACCTGGCCGAGGCCTTCATATTTCTGCCGGTCGCCCTTGGGGCCGGGATACATGTTCAGCGTCGCGCCGACGAAGAACTGCCCCGCCCGGTAGGGCAGCATGAAGGGCTCCCAATCCATGCAGATGTGGTTGATGCCCATGAAGAACGACTTGCGCTCGGGGTCGTAGCTGTCGTGGCCCTGGTTGTGGTAGCCCATCGCCGAGGGACAGATGTCGCGCCCGACATGGTCCATGCGGGTGGCATATTCCGGGTCGCGCTGCGGCAGGCCGGTCTTGAGGTCGACCTGCTTCACCCAGTTGACGGTATCGTCGATCTTGTCGGCCGAGATCAGATCGCCATTGGTGCGGTCAAGCGTATAGACGATGCCGTTGCGGTCCGGGTGGGTGAGCAGCTTGCGCATCTTGCCGGATTTGTCCTGCTGCTCGGAGAGCATCATGACGTTGACGCCGGCATAGTCCCATTCGTCGTGCGGGGTCTTCTGGTAGCCGAACTTGGCCATGCCGGTCTCGGCATCGCGGCCCCAGATCGTCATCGTCCACTTGTTGTCGCCCGGACGCATGGTCTCGTTCCACGGCGCCGGGTTGCCCGAGCCGTAATAGAACAGGTTGCTGTCGGGATCATAGGCGTACCAGCCCCAGTTGGTGCCGCCGCCGATCTTCCAGGCCTCGCCTTCCCAGGTGGCCTGGCCGAGGCCCTTCTGGCCGTAATGCGGATTGGCGCTGTTGAAGTCGTCGGCGAGGCGCACGTCGCCGTCCGGGCCGGTGGCGTAGGCGCGCCACTTCTGCGCGCCGGTGGCGATGTCGTAGGCGGTGACATAGCCGCGCACGCCGAGCTCCGCGCCCGAGGAGCCGATCAGCACCGTGTCCTTCACCACATAGGGCGCGATGGTGAGCGTGGAGCCGACCTTGATGTCGGAATTCTCCAGCTTCCAGTATTCCTCGCCGGTATCGGCCTTGAGCGCGACGACATTGCCGTCGAGCTGGGTCTTGATGATGAGCGGACCGACATTCGCATTGCCCGGCCAATAGGCGAGGCCGCGGTTGACCACGTCGCAGCAGGCCACCGCGCGGGCGGTGGGGTTCTGCTTCGGCTTGTGCTGCCACAGGATCTTGCCGGGCTCGTCGAGCGAAACCGCGAAGGTGGTGTTGGGGAACGGAGCGTGGATGTACATCACGCCGTTGACCACCAGCGGGGTGCCTTCGTGCCCGCTCAGCACGCCGGTGGAGAACGACCAGGCGGCCTTGAGCTGCTTGACGTTCTCCTTGGTGACCTGGTTCGCCTCGCTGTAATTGTTGGCGTTGTAGTTCTTGCCGGTCATCGGCCAGTTGTCGGTGCTCTTCGACAGCTCCACGAGCTTGTCATTCGCAACCGCCGGCGCCAGGGCGGCGAGGCTGACCGTAGCCGCCATCGCGACGGCGACGGTCAGCGCTGACACGGAAGAGTGCAGTCGGCTCATTGATCTTCCCTCACGTTTCCATTCCCAGATCGTCCTGCATCCGCTCCGGCTCGAGCCGGCAGCGCCGCGAACTCTTGCTTTCTTTGTTGGCCTTCGCGCTCGCAGCATTCTGCTCTAGATTGGCGCGATATACGTGTTATTTCTTATAAATCTCTGATTATTCAGATCGCTATGTACCGATTATTCTCTTTGCGCTTTGCAATTGTCTTTAGGTAATTTGGAAAAATTGATCGGGAACTAGTTCCCGAACTATCGGAAAATGCGCCACGCCGGCGTCGAAGCTTTGCCGATGCCTCTGGAAAACGGCTTGTTTTCATGATGTTGTAGGGAAAGCAGAGTCCCCGCCCAAGCCGGAGCCGGCGGCAAACAGGAGCATGGAGGTCGGAGATCCAGTAGAAAACGACGAGATGTCACACGTCACAACGCAATGATAAGAAAGTAATAATAGGCATGGGAAACGGCCTGTCTTCCTTCTCCCGCACTGTCGGCAGTGCCGGCATTGCCCTTACCCTCGCGGCTTGCCCGGGCGAACAGCCGTCCGAGCCGCGCGAGCGCGTCGCCGCCTCGCCCGTCAGCGTGGTGGCGGGCAAGCAGTGGCTGCAGCCATCGGATGCGACCGAGCCCGATATCTGGCTGGCCAGCCGCGCGGCAGGCCACGACCTCGCGGCCGGCGACCCGGCGGCGGCGCATTGGCGGGCCGTCCTTGCCGATGCCGACGAGCGTTTCGGCGAGAACGCCCGGATGATCGCCAACCGGGCGGTGCAGCTCGAAACCATGCTGCGCGAAATCGACATCGAGGAAACGGTACCGGACATCCTCGCCGATTTCGCCCCCTTTGCGGAGAAGGGCTCGCGCAGCGGCTTCAGCGATCTGTGCCAGCACTATTACAATCTGCGCTCGCAGGGATTGACGCGGGAGGCGGCGCTTGCCGTTCTGCGGCAGCAGGCGCCGCCGTCGCGCGCACCCGCCGAGGCCGGGGCAACGGACATCCGTCCATGACCGCCTTCGCCAGCGGTTCCGCGGCCGGTGCGGTCGACTACAGTTTCTGGGGGCGGCGCTCGCTGCGCTGGCAGGTGATGGCGGCCGTGATCGTCATCAATCTGTGCGCGGCGCTGGTCGCCTTCGTGGTCGTCATCCTCAACGCACAGAGAGCGACCCGGCTCGAAATGCTTTCTTCGGTCGCCATTGCCGAGCGCCTGGTGCAGGAGACCGCCGAGCGTCTCGCCAAAACGGTCGGCGCCTCGGTTTCGCTCACCCAGCTGCCCCTGCACATCACCGGGCTGCGGCATGTGCGCATCCATATCGAGGACCTGACCGGCAAGATCATCGCCGAGGCACCCTCTGCGAGCGATGCTGGCGACGAGGACGAGACCGATGAAGTGCCTGGCTGGTTTGCCGATCTCGTCACCGTCGATCGCGCCGAGACGGCGATCCCGGTCGTCGAGAATGGGCGACCCATAGGCGTCGTGCGGATCAGCGGCGAGGCTTCGGACGAGATCGCCGAGGTCTGGTCGGACATGTCCGATCTCGCTCTGCTGGCCGCGGTGGTGAACCTCACCATACTGGCCGCGCTCTACCTTGTGCTCGGCCGGCTGCTGCAACCGCTCCACACGCTGTCGGCCGGGCTGCACGAACTGGAGGAAGGTCGTTTCGATCACCGCCTGCCGCTACCGAGGGTGCGCGAGCTGGCGCGGATCGTCGAGCGCTTCAATGCGCTCGGGGCCGCGCTCCGGATGGCGCGCCAGGACAATCTGCGGCTGAACGAGCGCCTGGTGCGGGTGCAGGACGACGAGCGGCGGCAGATCGCGGCGGATCTGCATGACGAACTCGGCCCGTGCCTGTTCGGCCTCCGGGCCAATCTCGAATCGATTGGCCGGGTTCTGGCGCGGCTCGAATCGGAGCCCGCCCACCGGATCGGCGAGCGCGTCGCCACCATGAGCGAGATCCTGGACCGGGTTCAGCAAGGCAACCGCAGCCTGCTGCGCCGAATCCGGCCAATGGCGCTCGGCCATGTCCCGCTTGCCGCCGTCATCGCCGAACTGCTCGCCGATTTCGAGCGGCACTCCCCGGACCGGCAGTTCCGCCTTTCGCTGGAGAATGTGGCGGAGCACTATGGCGACAGCATCGAGATCACCGTCTATCGCTGCGTGCAGGAAGCGGTGACCAATGCGCTGCGCCATGGGCAGGCCGGCCGGATCGCCGTCTCGCTGCGCGAGGAGATGGCCGGCGATCGCCTGCGCCTCGCCGTCGAGGATGACGGCGTCGGCCTGCAACCGGACAGCACGCCGGGTTTCGGGTTGATCGGCATCGAGGAGCGGATCGGTGCGCTGGGAGGCGGCTGGCATCTGGCACCGGTCGCGCCGCGCGGCATGCGCATAGAAATCACCCTGCCGATCCGCCCGGATGACGCAGCAACAGTCTCCAGCGAGAGGGCAAAGACGATATGACCAGCGTTCTGGTGATCGATGATCATCCCATCGTGCTTCAGGGCTGCCGCTGCCTGCTGGAGGATTGGGGCGTCGAGCGGGTGCTGGAAGCCAACTCGGTTCTGTCGGGCTACCGGCTGTTCCGCCGCGAGAAGCCCGACATGGTCATTGTCGATCTCGCCTTGCAGGGCAGCGGCCTGAGCGGCCTGCTTCTGGTCCGCCGTCTGAGGGCGCAGGATGGCCGCCTTCCGATACTGGTGCTGTCCATGCATGGCGATCCGGTCATCGCCAGCCGAGCTCTCGAAGCCGGCGCGGATGGCTATGTGCAGAAGGACACCTCCTCCGGCACGCTGTTCGAGGCGTTCGAGCGGGTGCGGCGCGGCCAGCCCTATATCGGCCACGAGCTCGCCATGCAGGTTGCGCTGCTGGGCGCCCGCAAGGATACGCCGCTGGGCGATGTCACCCAGCGGGAATTGCAGATGCTGGCGTTGCTCGCGGACGGGCGCGACTATACGCAGATCGCCGACGAGCTCGGCCTCAGCTACAAGACAGTGGCCAATACCTGCTCGCAGCTCAAGGCGAAGCTGGGCGCGACGTCCCTGCCGGAACTCGTGCGCCGCGCCATTCAATATGTCTCCACCTCGCCGGGCACGGGCGCCCGCCTGGGTCGTGGGGGATGAGGAGAAGCCGTTGCCCCGTCGCCCTTTCGATGCCGCCGCCTAGCTCCCCAGCACACGCCTCAGCGATTTCTCGATCTCGCCGCCGCAATACGCCTGCCCATACTGCTCGAACGATCTCGCCCGCAGCGCGGCAAGCGAAGGGGTCGCCTGCATGCGCCGGGTCAGGGCAGCCGTCCGTGGAGCGGTTGCCTCAAGCATTGTCTGGAGGGAGGGAAACCGGTCCCCCATCGTCGACCACAAGGTGCTCGTGACGATGTCGGCCACGCCGGCCTCCCTCGTGCCGAGCAGGTAGCCGCCATCGTCCACCACCCCATGGCGGGCCGCCGCCGCCTCCCAGATCGCCATCCATTTCCCGAGCCTGGGCAGGAACTGCTCCCACCGGGCCTCGGTCCACATCTGGCGGCCGCCATCCAGCGTCACTTCGTCGATGACGTCATTCGCATCATTGACCACCTTGGCCGTCATCGCCCTGAGCCCGGGGTCGTCGGCGATGAGGCCGAGCCTGTCGCCGAGATAGAGGGCGATCGAGGGCATCTGCGAGAGCGCCAGGTGGGATTGGGTGTCGATCAGCACCGGCGGACCCATGAAGCCTATTGGCTGATCGGCGGGTTCGAGGTTCATCAACCGCTCGATCTCGCCGGCGTCGTGCTCCTGCCAGTCCTTTCCGGCATAGGCCAGCAGGGCGCGGATGAACTGCCCGCGAAATGGCACCGGCCAGTAGAAGAGTTCATAGTCCGCCACGGCAGCCGCTCCTTATCCGATCCGACCGGCGCGCCGACCGGCACGATCATCGAAAACGCCGGGAGCGGCCGCTGGTTTCAAGCCCGCGCAGCTCAGCGATGGAGCCAATGGGAAAATCCGGCGTCATCGGCAAGGTGAATCCACCGGCGTCGGGCTGACTGGTCACCCGTTCGGTCCGCCGCGTAGGTTGACGCGTTGGGCAAT
This sequence comes from Ancylobacter sp. 3268, assembly GCF_031456575.1. Classification (NCBI taxonomy): domain Bacteria; kingdom Pseudomonadati; phylum Pseudomonadota; class Alphaproteobacteria; order Hyphomicrobiales; family Xanthobacteraceae; genus Ancylobacter; species Ancylobacter sp. 3268. The sequence goes on along the minus strand of NZ_JAVDUX010000016.1, from coordinate 68,231 downwards.
TTACCCCACCGCCGGGCACCATGAGTCGCCCGCGCGCCGGCCTTGCCGAGGCGGCTCGCCCGGCGCGCAACCCGGCCGGCTGGCAGCCTGTTGATGTGCGTCAGCCGCTCATACAGCTCCCGCGACATCGCCCCCCGTTTCAGTTTGCCGCTCGGGGACCGGCCCGAGCGCCGCAGGCTCAGGCCCGTTCCAACTCGCGTTCCCATACAGGGAACGGATCCGCCAATTGCCTGAACGGCGCCGGATCGAAAATGGTCGGCTTCAGCGGGCCGACGAGGCAATCGTCAAGCGCGGCGCGGATCGCTGCCTCTTCCATGTTCACGCCGATGAAGACCAGTTCCTGCCGACGGTCGCCATAACCGGGCGTCCAGTGCGAGCGCAGCCAGCTCCGCCAGTCCGGTTGCGTCGGCCAGTGCTCGTGCGGGATCGCGGCCCACCATCTGCCGATCGAGCCAGTGCGGCAAATGGCACCGGCGAGCGACATCTCCCCCACCCGGCCCGGGCGCGTCGCCAGCCAGAACAACCCCTTCGCCCGCACCAGCCCCGGCCAGCTATGCGCAAGGAAGGCATCGAATTTTTCCGGGTGGAATGGCCGACGCGCCCGGTAGACGAAGCTCGTCACCCCATATTCCTCGGTCTCCGGCGTATGGTCGCGAAAGCCGTTGAGCTCCTTGAACCACAGCGGGTGCTCATGCGCCGCCTCAAAATCGAAGCGGCCGGTGCCGAGAATGTCCTTGATCGGCACATTGGCATGGTCAGTCTCGATGATCCGCGCATCCGGGTTGAGCGCCTTCACCACCGCGCGCACGTCGGCACGTCGGGCCGGCGCGACGTCCGAGACCTTGTTGAGCACGATGACATCAGCGAACTCGATCTGGTCGGTGAGGAGATCGACCAGAGTGCGCTCGTCCTCCTGGCCGGCGGTTTCGCCGCGGTCGCGCAGAAAATCGCGGCTACCGAAGTCCTTCAGGAGGTTGGCGGCATCCACCACCGTCACCATGGTGTCGAGCCGGGCAATGTCGGAGAGCGAGAAACCTTCCTCGTCGCGGAACTCGAAGGTGGCAGCGACCGGCAGCGGCTCGGCAATGCCGGTGGATTCGATCAGCAGATAGTCGAAGCGCCCCTCGCCGGCCAGCCGCCGCACCTCGGCGAGCAGATCGTCGCGCAGCGTGCAGCAGATGCAGCCCTTGGTCATCTCCACCAGCTTCTCCTCCGTCTGCGACAGGTTGGCCCCGCCCGAGCGCACCAGCTCGGCATCTATGTTCACCTCCGACATGTCGTTGACGATGACGGCAACGCGCAGCCCTTCCCGGTTGGCCAGCACGTGATTGAGCAGGGTGGTCTTGCCCGCGCCGAGAAAGCCGGACAACACCGTAACCGGAAGACGTAAATCGGACATATGCACGCTCTATTTGCATATTGATATATTATATCATTTGCATAGAGCGGCAGGACCGATCAAGCCCCCTGGACGGCTCGCCTGAAAGAAAACCATATATTGCTGCCCCGACATCAGAGACGACCAAATGTGGGCGTATGATTCATCGAAATGAGAGTGGGTGGGCTAAGAGGCAAGCCGGTGTGAGCCCAGAGGCGCCCACCGCAACTGAAGCGGCGAGCCTTTGTCCATGCTGCGTCACTGAGGTGATCGACCTCGGAATGGTCGCCGGCGCCATGTCCCCTATCGCGAGAAGCGGGCGTGCGGATTGACCGTCGGGTGGAAGCCCATCGGCCCTCCCCGCCTATTCCTGTGCGGCATCGAGCGTGAGGGACCCTCTTGCCTCCAGGCGAACGCGGCCCCGGCCGATTCGAACGAGCTGGATCGGCGCCTGCTTTTCCTCGAGCCGGCGGCGCAGTAGCAGCAGCCGGGTTTCGAGATTGTCCTTGATCTCGGGCATCCGGCCGCCCACGGCCAGCCGCATCTCCCGATTGGTGAATACCTCGCGCCCATCCTTCAGGTGCCATTGCAGCATCAGGCGAAGCAGCGCGCCGGCAACGCCTTTCACGATATAGGTGCCGTCGACGAAGACACTGTCGTCGATGCGGTGATGTACCACGCGAATCTCCCGGCCGCCGGAAGCGAGCCGAGGAGCCGGCGCAGTCTGTTCAGGCCGGGCCGCCGCCGCGGCCTGTTCGCTGCCCCGCAGGGCGCTGGCGGCCTGCGCCGCCAGGATCTCGAGGGCGGCCTCGTCCTCCGCGCGGAAAGCCAAGCGCTCCGTGCTCTCGATGAAGAGCACCCCGGTCACGACGCCGCGTGCGACCATGCCAATGGCGATCTGGCTCATCGCCATTGGCAATTGCGGGAAGGTGACGACGCGCGTGGCGTCTTCCGATGTTTCTCCCTCCATGCCGATCGCCTCGCCGAAGCGTCGCACCCGGCTCATGTCATTGACCTTGATCGTCTGCCCGCTCGCCGCCGCCGCGCCGATCAGCCCCTCGCCACAGGCGATTTCCGATCCCAGTCCCGAGCGTTCATAGCCGATGCTGCCGGTGGTGATCAGGCGGCCGCGATCGCCGTCGCGGATCAGCACGAGCGCGTTTCGATATCCGAGCACACGCCGGACGGCGGAGAGCAGGCAATCGATGATATCGTCCGCCTCCGCCTGCCGCTCGATCGCCCGTATCGCCTCGGAAAGCGCCGGCAGGCTGATGGGATCGCGGCCCGGGGCCGGCGCGATCTCCACCGGGCTCGGTACCTTCTCGATCCGGTGCACCCGGAAAATATCGGCGCTCCGCAGTCGCATCACCTCCGACATGCCCACCTGCGCGCTGCTCGCCTTGAGCTGGAGGGCGATCTTGTCGAACAGAGGGCCGGTGTCGACCGAACGCACGAACTCGATGTCGAACAGGAACTGGTCGCCGTTGAAGCCGTCGACGAGAATCAGCGTGACCTGGGTATTGGCGCGTATGTTCGCCGCGGTCTTGGCGAAGAACTGGTTGGAGAGCGCGACATGGTCGTCGTCGACCCGTACCACATGCGAGAGGTAGGAGATGTTGGGCGTCCCATCGGCCGAAGCGGTGGCGATGATCGAGGGAATGACGCCTTCGAAACAGGCAGACAGGTCGGCAAGCCGAAGCCTCATTGCAATCTCGCGCCGGCCAGCATGCCGGCGAGCGGGCCGGGCGTCTGGATGTAGATTTCGCTGACCGTGATCCGGGTGACCCGCGCGTCGCGGGGGGTCAGCCATGACCCGATGATGCCCCGGGGCACGCCGAGGGATTCGAGTTCATCCGTCGCCGCCTTTATGAAGCGCGCCGCGCGATCGAGGGCAGGCGCGCCCGTGTCCTGCAAGGTGGCGGCCCCCTTCAACTGGAAGCTGACATAATCGGAAGGGCTGACGAAGGTAGCGGCAACCCGCCCGGTCTGCCGGATATCGGCCTCAAGGCGCGGCCACTGCCAGGCGGAGAAGATGACGTCGATCGTCTCCCTGTCCTCCAATACGTCAAAGCCGACGCCCCGCCCCGCAGATGGACGCCCGACCGCATCGGCCCCGGCGATGATGCACATCAATGGCCGCCTGAAAAACTCCAGAAGCTTGTCGTCGAGCCGCATCGCCGCCCCCACCGCCCATATGAGGCTGCTTAGCAAACTTTTAGGATGTCCGGCATGTCTTGCACATTCATTTAGGAACGCCCGCGTTCCCGGCGCGCTATAGAGACGCCGCACCGGCCGGACGGTGTGGACAGCAAATAAAGCCAAATATTCACGGCGGCACCTCACCCAGTCGTGCCGCCTCTCACAACGTCGCCATGTCCGGCGGCACGTCATTTTGCAGCACAGCATCGAGAATTCAACAACGGTCCACAAAAGGAGGCCGAAGGATGACGCACGCACCCGCAAACGAAAACGAAATGCCCCTCACCGCGGACCAGATCGAGTCCTATCTTGCAAGGATCGGCATGGAGCGGCCGGAGTCTCTCGACATATACAGCCTTTCAAGGCTTCACCGCGCCCACCTGATGACCTTCACCTGGGAAGCGCTGGATGCCTTCATGGGGTGGCCGTCCTCCATCACCCCGGCATCCGCCTTCGCCAAGATGGTGGAAGGTCGGCGCGGCGGCTGGTGCTACGAAATGAACGGTCTCTTCGGAGCCGCGCTCGCGGCGCTCGGCTTCCGGGTAACCCGTCTCTGCGGCGGCGTCGATCGGGAGAAGCTTGGCGACCTTGCTATCGGCAACCATCTGACGCTGCGCGTCGATCTCGACCGCGCCTATCTTGCCGAGGTCGGCATCGCGGATGCCATCGTCGAGCCGGTGCCTCTTGCCGCCGGGCCGATCCGCCAGCGCGGCTTCGATTTTTCGATCATTCCGGTGGAAGGCGGCTGGCTGCGCTTCGTCAACCATGTCCGCGGTATCGCGAAAAGCGTCGATTTCCATCCCGACTACAGCGACGAGACCACCATGACGGCAACGCATGGCTGGCTGATGCAGGATCCCGGCTCGCCGTTCACCCAGGCGCTCGCCATCTTCCGGCATACGACGGACGGCTATGTCGCGCTGCGGAACGACTGCCTGCGCCGCGTGACGGCGAACAGCTTGAGCGAGCAGCGCATCACCAGCACCGACCATCTTGCAGACACCCTTGAGACGGTTTTCAAACTCGACGTGCCCCAGCCTCGCCAGGTCTGGGACAGGCTCCAGATCATAAGCCGCGACCAGGCCGCCTGAACCGGCAGCCAATCCCCCCGCGCATCCACGGCGCGCATGGAGCCCCCTGCCCCGCATGGCGCATCGCCACTGCCGCCGGCGATCCGTCGTCCGGCGGCAGATGACACGGGTGAAAGGCGCCGTGATACGGCAACGTCTGCGCATGACCACGGCAACCGCATCGAGCAGTTCGCCAGGGCGGATGCACGGTCGTTCCTCGTTCCGGATCATATCGATGCGGAACATTCCCTTGCTCTTCCGCCCTGGAGAGGACAAGCGCCGCATAGTGACTGCAGTCCTCATTGCCGGCGCAGGGATCCGGCCGTAGGGGGTGACGGCACACCGCCGGAGCGCGCAACATGGTCGACCCCTTAGCCTTCCTGTCCGTGCGCGCCCTGGCGGAGGGATACCGCGCCGGGCGGTTCACGCCTAACGACGTTTGCCGGTGTGCCATGGATCAGCTGCGCGGCTGGGAACCTCGGCTCAATGCCTTCATCGACCCGATGACCGATGAGATGATGCGTCAGGCGGACGAGGCCACTCGCCAGCTCGCTCGCGGCGAGGACAAGGGGCCGCTGCACGGCATTCCCGTCGCCATCAAGGACATCATCGACGTCGCAGGATTCGCGACGAGCTATGCGACCAAGGCCCTCACGCCGCGTCTTGCTGCACGGGACGCCGATTGTGTGCGCCGCCTGCGGCGGGCGGGCGCGATCCTGTTCGGCAAGACCAACCTGCTGGAATTCGCCTACGGCATCGCCCACCCCGCCTTCGGCCAGACAAACAACCCGTGCGATCCCTCGCGTACCGCGGGTGGGTCCAGCGGCGGATCGGCCGCGGCCGTGGCGGCGGGCATCGTGCCGCTGGCGCTCGGAACCGACACTGGCGGCTCGGTCCGCGCTCCGGCCGCCTATTGCGGGGTGGTGGGGCTGAAGCCGAGCTATGGCCTCCTATCCCTGGACGGCGTCTACCCGCTCTCGCCGAGCCTCGACCACCTCGGCATACTCGGCCGCAACGTGCAGGACGTGGCTCTTGCGGTCGCGGCACTGGCGCCGGCGCTTTCCGAGAGCACGGAGCCGGCGCGCCCGTGTCTCGGCATGGCGCGCCACCAATGGGAACATCCGGCGATGCAGCCCGAGGTGCGCATCAGCATGGAAGCGGCGGCGCGGCGCCTGCGCGAGGCCGGGGTCGAGATCATAGAAATCGATCTTCCCGCACCGGAGGCGATGGCGACGGCGCTTCTCGACATCCTGCTACCGGAAGCGGCGCTGGTGCATGCAGAGACGTTCCGGCAGGCGGAAGCTGGTTATGCGCCCGGCACCGCCGCGCAGATCCGCGCCGGGATGAGCCTGCCCGCCCTGCGTTATCTCGCGGCGAAGGCGCAGCAGGAGCGGTGGACGGCGGAACTGAACGGCATCTTCGCCGCCGTCGATGCCGTCATCGCCCCGACCGTACCGTTCGTCGCTCCGGATACCGACCCGGCACTGAGCGCCGAAGGCGACGACGAGATACTCACCCTCACCCATGCCAACCTCACCGGGGCGCCGAGCGTCTCTGTTCCCTGCCGGCGCGAGGGCGGTCTCCCGGTCGGACTGCAGTTCACCGGGCCGCGCGGCGGCGACGCGGCGCTGCTTTCGCTGGTGCGCCGGCTGGAGCCGCTGCTTTAGCGCTACGAGACCGCCGCAAGGTGCAGCCGGGCGGCTTCGCGGATATCGGCGGCGAGCTGTTCGACGTGCCGCGGATCGGCGTCCCATGCAAACATGAAGCGCGCCCCGCCGCCGATGAAGGTGTAGAAGCGCCAGCCGCGCGCCCGCAACGTCGCCAGCACCGGCTCCGGCGCCTTGACGAAGACCGAATTCGCCTCGACCGGGAACAGAAGTTCGACCCCCTCGACGGTGGCGACCGCCTCGGCCAGCCGTGCCGCGCAGGCATTGCCGTGCCGGGCATTGCGCAGCCAGGCGCCGGTCTGCAGCAGGCCGATCCAGGGGGCTGAGAGGAAGCGCATCTTGGAGGCGAGCTGCCCCGCCTGCTTGCAGCGGTAGTCGAAATCCGCCGCGAGCGAGCGGTCGAAGAAGATCACCGCCTCGCCGACGGCCATGCCGTTCTTGGTGCCGCCGAAGCACAGCACGTCCACGCCGGCCTGCCACGTCATCTCGGCCGGCGTGCAGCGAAGGCTGGCGCAGGCATGGGCAAAGCGCGCCCCGTCCATGTGCAGCTTCAGTCCCAGCTCGCGGCACAGGGCGGCAATGGCCCGTATTTCGTCGAGGCTGTAGACAAGCCCGGTCTCCGTCGGCTGGGTGATGGTCACCACCCGCGGCTTGGGGAAGTGGATGTCGGAACGGCTGGTGGCGAGCACGCGGATCATCTCCGGCGTCAGCTTGGACCTGCCGGGAGGCGCGACCAGCAACTTGGAGCCATTTGAGAAGAATTCAGGCGCGCCGCATTCATCGGTTTCGACATGCGCCGAGGCCGTGCAGATCACACTGTGAAAGGACTGGCAGAGTGAGGCCAGTGCCAGCGAGTTCGCCGCCGTTCCGTTGAAGACGAAGAACACGTCGCAATCGGTGGCAAAGAGTTCCCGGAAGGCATTCGCCGCTTCGCTCGTCCATTCGTCATCGCCATAGGCGACGCAGGAGCCGTCATTGGCACGGGCCATGGCCGCCCACGCTTCGGGACAGATGCCGGCATAATTGTCGCTGGCGAATTGCTGCGGTGACGGCACCATGTCCCCCCTTTCAGCCGTTGCTGTCATCTGCCGTTGGCGCGGTCATCCGGCGAGGTCGCCGACGACGCGAACCCGTACGCGCAGCGGATCGCCGGGAATGTAGGACATCGGCGTGTCCTCGATGTCGAGCACGTCGAGCGTCGCCTCATCCGCGCCGGCGGCGACCGCTTGCGCTCGGGCGGCGGCGAGCGTCTCGGAAATCGCCCGTTCGCGCGGCACGCCGTAGAAGATGCGCTCGCTCTCGCCGCTGACCTGCGCCATCGCCGCCCCCACGGCGTTGGCGACGCCGGCATGCTCGACCTTGAGGACGGTCGAGACACCGGGAAGGCTGTCCGGCACCAGGAAGGCGCCGCCGCCCACGGCGATGACCGGCAGATCGCCGGCGCTGGTCTTCATCCGGTCGACGAGATCGGCAAGCCGGCCGGTGATCCAGCGCTGCGCCATGTCCGTGAGGGCGGCGGGCAGGTCCGCCAGCCGGCCCGCATCGCCGAGTTCGATCAGGCCGAGACGCACCCCGATATCGGTCAGCGTCAGCGTGTCGCCGCCGGCGACGCGCGCCTTTTCGAGCAGCCGGAAGCCGACGCTGTCGGGCCCGACGGCGAAGGGCTCGTCGCGCACGACGGTACCGCCGCCGAGGGCCACCGCCACCACGTCCGGCATGCGGAAGAAGGTCCGCACGCCGCCGATGTCGACCTGCGTGTTGGCCTGGCGCGGAAAGCCGGCCCGCAGCATGCCGGCATCGGTGGTAGTGCCGCCCACATCGAGTACCACGGCATCGGCGAGCCCGGAGAGAAGATGCGCGCCGCGCATGCTGTTGGTCGGCCCGGAAGCGAAGCAGAGCACCGGAACGCGTTCCGCCTCCTCGGCCCGCAGCACCGTGCCGTCGTTCTGCGTGAGGTAGAGCGGGCCTTCGAGCCCGGTTTCGGCGATGGCCTGCCGGAAAGCGGCCACCGTCCGCCCCGCCAGCCCGTGCAGGGCGCTGTTGAGGATGGTGGCGTTCTCGCGCTCGATCAGCCCGATGCGTCCGAGATGGCTGGAGAGCGTGACCGTCACCTCGGGCGCGACCTCGGCGAGGATCGCCGCCGCCTCGGCCTCGCAGTCGGCGATCAGCGGGGAGAAAACGGCGGTGATCGCGGCGGCGGTGACGCCGCTGTCGCGGATTGCCTGGGCTGCCCGGCGCATGCCCGCCCGGTCGAAGGCGACGATGGGCCGCCCATCGAATTCGTGGCCGCCCTCCAGCAGGAAGACCGGCCCCTCCACGGCGCGGCGCAGATCGTCCGGCCAGTCGGCCAGAGGGGGGATCGAGGAGGCCGCCGGCAGGCCGATGCGGATGACGGCGACCCGCGACAGCCCGCGCCGTTCTATCACCGCATTGGTGAAATGGGTCGTCCCGATCATCACCGCCCGCACATCCCGCACGGCGCCGTCCGCACCGCCGAGGACGTGCGCAAGCGCGTTCTTCACGCCCGCCGTCACGTCCGCCGTGGTCGGGGTCTTGATGGAGCGCAGGATCGTGCTGTCGTCGAGCAGCACGGCGTCGGTGTTGGTGCCGCCCACATCGATGCCGATGCGCTTCATGGGACCAGTTCCTCGAACGGGCGGTAGTCGAAATCGTAGCCGAAGGCGCGCGGCCCCACGACCGCCAGCCCCTCCGGGCTGCGCATGATCGGGTCGGCAGCCAGCACGATCACCGCCACGCGCTGGCCGTAGCGGATCACCTCGGCGCCGATCGCCTCGGCGCTCTCCTCGTCGAGCACGGTGATGAGGTCCGGCACCGAGGCCACCAGCGTGCCGTCGCGGCGGGCGACGGAGAACTCGTTCTGGAAGTCGATGAGCATCTCCCGCCCCTGATGCGCGCCGCCACCGGCAAGCCGCACCGTGCCGCGCACGAAGCCGCCTTCCGTCCGCCGCGAGACGTCCTCCACCTTGCCCGTGAAGGCGAGCCGGGCCTGCGCGCCGCCCGCCACCGCAGCCACCGGGTCGGCACCGGCGGCCCTGGCCGCCTGGATGCTGCGCCCGATGGCGATGGCACGCGACACCGAGCGCAGGATGGCATGCGCCTTCACCTCGGCACCCGAGCGGGGCGCGGTGCAGGTACCAGCGATGGAGCCGAGCTCCACCACGATGCGTCGGCCGATCCGCTCGACGCGAGTGGCGCTTTCGGCGCGCGGGATCAGCACCGCGTTGTCGCGGATGTCGGCGATGGCGAAGGGCGCCACCTCCAACCCGCGAATGGCGAAGCTGGCCATCTGGGCCTCGGGGAAGGCGCGGCCCATCGTGTCGGCATCTACCACCGGCAGGCCGAGCTCCATGCCGACCAGCATGGCGAAGAAGGCGTTCTCGCCGCCGATCTCGATCGACATGATCGCGTCGAACGGCGCGCCGGTATGCGCCTCCATGAGCCGCACGGCGCGGCAGATCGACTGCGGCTCCGGCAGCCGCTCCTTGGTGACCAGCGGCGCGCCCATGATGCACACCACGGCAACGCGGGCGTCGTCCGCGAGCTCGTCCGGGTCGATGAGGCGGATGCGCCGGCCGCGGCGATACTCCGCCTGCGCGCACATGAGTTCGAGATGCGGATGGTTGCCGCCGCCGGTGCCGAGCACGCCCGCGCCGATGGCGAGCGCCTCCAGTTCGTCATAGTCGAGTTCACGCATGAATCTGCTGCCTTGAAGGGTCAGGCGTCGACGAGCCAGACGGACTGGCTCGGCCAGGAAAACACGGCGCTCGCCCCTCGCTCGGGCGCGGGAACCGCGGCGCTCTGGTGGGCGGTGATGCGCCTTCCATCCGGCAGGCGGCCGACGATCTGCTGCACCGCCCCGGAGAACATGATTTCCTCGATCCGCGCCTCGATCCGCCCGTCATGGCTCTCCGGGGCGGTGGCGCCGACGGCGATGGTCTCCGGCCGCACCACAAGCGCGACCGGCGCGCCGGCTGGGCGGTTGCCGCGCTGGGCGGGATTGAGGAACAGGGTGAGCGGCAGGCCGGTCGCCTCGACCCGGCCATCGCCGCCGAGCTGCGCGTCGAACAGGTTGGCATTGCCGACGAAGTCCGCGACGAAGCGCGTGGCGGGCCGGCGGTAGAGATTTTCCGGCGTGTCGAACTGCTCCAGCGCGCCGCTATTCATCACGGCGATGCGGTCGGAGAGGGTCAGCGCCTCCTCCTGGTCGTGGGTGACGGCGACGAAGGTGAGGCCGAGCTCGCGGTGGATGGTCTTCAGCTCCGCCTGCATCTGCTTGCGCAGCTTGAGGTCGAGCGCGCCGAGCGGCTCGTCGAGCAGCAGCACGGCCGGCCGCACGATGAGCGCCCGCCCGAGCGCCACGCGCTGGGCCTGCCCGCCCGAGATCTGGCTGACGCGGCGCTCGCCGAAGCCCTTGAGGTTGACCAGCTCCAGCATGGCCTCGACCCGGCGGGCGATCTCCGCCTTGTCGACCTTGCGCATGCGAAGGCCGAAGGCGAGGTTCTGCGCGACCGTACGGTGCGGGAACAGGGCGTAGTCCTGGAACACCATGGCCGTGTCGCGCTCATAGGGCGTGGCGCCGGCGACGGAGACGCCGTCTATGAGCACATCGCCGGACGAGGGCGTCACGAAGCCGGAGATCATCCGCAGCAGGGTGGACTTGCCGCAGCCGGACGGGCCGAGAATGGTGACGAAGGCGCCGCGCGGTATCTCCATCGAGATTTCGCGCACGGCCGTGGACGCGCCATAGACCTTGCTGACGGCCCGCAGTTCCACGGCATTGGGAGGAAGGTCGCTCATCGCTTACGGCTCGCTTTCGCGCCGGCTCTGGCCGAGGATCCAGATCTGCGCGGAGACGCTGACGGCGAGCGTCGCCAGGATCACCACGGCGGAGAGCGCGTAGATCTTGGGGGAGATGACCTGCCGCAGCGAGGTCCAGATGGCGATGGGCAGGGTCTCGGTGAAGCCGGCGAGGAACCACGCCACGACGAACTCGCCGAAGGCGTCGGTAAAGGCCAGCAGCAGCACGGCGATCAGCGCCGGCGCGATCAGCGGCAGCACCACTTCGCGGAAGGTGACGAATTCGTTCGCCCCGAGATTCATCGCCGCCTCGATATAGCTGCGGCGGAAGCCGAGAAAGCGCGAATAGAGCATCAGCGTCGCATAGCTCGACGTCATCGTCGTGTGCGCCAGCACGATGGCGGGTTGGCCGATGAGGTCGGGCGCGGTGCGGAACAGCACCACCAGCCCGAGACCGAGCACCAGCTGCGGCAGCACCACCGGCCCGAGCACGAGGCAGAGCAGAAGCGACTTCATTCGCACCGGCCGCCAGGCCAGCACCATGGCGGCCGGCATGGCGAGCGCGGTCGAGAGCACCGCCGCCAGTAGCGCGAGCCGGATGCTGGTGAGAAGCGAGCCGATGAGCCGCGCATCCCCGAGGCTGGCCGAAAACCAGCCGGTGGTGAAGCCGTCCAGCGGCAGGCCTGGGATCGCCTTCGCGTCGAAGGCGAACAGCACGATCACCACGATCGGCAGGTAGAGAAAGGCGTAGAGCAACACCGAATACGTCGGCAGCGCCCAGCCGAAGGACCAGCGGTTCACGAGCCGGCCTCCCCGCTCGCGCGCCGGATCCATTTCATCGACACGGCCAGGGCCACGAAGACGAGCACGAGCAGCACCACCGACATGGCCGCGCCGCTCGGCCAGTCGAGCCGGCGCTGGAACTCGTCCTGGATGACCTGCGAGAACATCAGCTGCTTGCCGCCGCCGAGCAGGGCCGGCGTCACGAACTCGCCGAGCCCGAACACGAAACAGAACACGGCGCCGACCACCAGTCCCGGCGCGGAGAGCGGCAGGATCACCTCGAAGAAGGTGCGGGCGGGGCTGGCGTTCAAGTCCATCGCCGCGTCGATCCAACTGTCGTGGATGTTGCTGATGGCGGCGTAGAGCGGCAGCACATAGAGCGGCAGATAGGCGTAGACAAGCCCGATCGCCGTCGAGACGGGGGAATAGAGCAGGAAACTCAGCGGCTCGTCGGCGAGCCCGAGCGCCATCACCGTCTGGTTGATGACGCCGCGCTCGCCGAGCAGCAGCCGCCAGGCGGCCACCCGCATGACGATGCTGACCCAGAAGGGCGCGATCACCGCCACCAGCAGCAGCCCGCGCCAGCGCCCGGCCTTCTTGGCGATGAAGTAGGCGACGGGATAGGCCAGCACGGCGCAGGCGACGGTGACGAACGCCGCCGTCTCCACCGAGAGCAGCAGTGCCCGCCAGATCGCCGGCCGCGCGAAGATCGCGGCGTAATTGTCGAAGGTGAAGTCGGGGATCAGCCGGTAGCTCTTGCTGCGCCAGAAGCTCAGCCCGACCATCAGCACCACCGGGACGACGAAGAAGACGATCTGCCACAGCACCAGCGGCAGCAATCCGGCGGTCGGCAGCAGCGTCGCGAGGGATATACGCCGCCGTTCGGCGCCGGGCATGGCCATCACGCGAAGGCATATTCGGCGCGGGCGAAGGCCGGCGTCGGATAAGCGAGCTTGGAGGGCTTCAACCCCGTCGCCACCATGGCGCGGGCGAAATGCAGCGCCACCTTGCCGGGGTCGATCACCGGGATCGACACGCCGAAATGGCGGTGCAGCGCCTCTTCGACCGCCTGCGCCATGTCGAAGCCGGTACCGGTGCAGCCCATGACGAAGGCCTCCGCGCCATCGCGCTCCACCGCCTCGATGCTCTCGGCGATGATATGGGGAAGGCGGCCCTCGTCCAGCGCCAGCACGCCGGCGCCCGCCGCCCGCACCGAGGCGAGGTTGCGCTCCAGCCCGTAGCGCGCCACGACGCGGCGGATCAGAGGGAACAGCGGCTTCTCGGTGATGAACACCGTGAAGCGGTTCGACAGCATCGCCGCCATGTGGAGCGCAGCCTCCCCCTCGCCGACGACGGGGATCGACACCAGCTCGCGCGCACCCGCCAGGCCGGGATCGGTGAAGCAGGCGATGGTGCAGGCATCCACCCCGTCCGCCTCGGCCTCGCGGGCGAGCCGCATGACCTCGGGCGCGGCCAGAGCCGAGTCGAACTCCGCCTCGATCGAGTGCGTGCCGCGCAGGAGCGGCACGGCGGAAATCTCGACGCCTTCGCCGGCGAAGGAGCGGTACTCGGCCTCGGCCTTGCCCACCAGCTCCTTGGAATCCAGCACCGGCACGATCACGCGTATATGCATGGCGATGCGCTCAGCCCATCTTGAAGGTCTGCCAGGCGTCCGCCCAGGCGTTCTCGTCCACCGGCGCCAAGCTCATCTGGCAATTGGCGACCCACTCCTCCATCTTGTCGAGGCCGAGCGCCTTCACCTGCTCGGCGGTGAGCAGGTCCTTCACCTTGGAATTGGTGACCGCGAACTTATCGGCGCCCCAGGCCATCTGCTTCATCGCCTTGGCGCTGGTCATGTAGTCGAGATAGGCCATGGCCGAGGCGAGATGCTCGGTGCCGCGCACGATCTGCAAGGTCTCCATCCACATGGCGCCGCCCTGCTTGGGGATGGACAATTCGACATCGGCGCCGGCGAGGCGGGCGGTGGTGCGGACATTGTCGCTGGAGGAGCCCCACACCATCCAAGCCTCGCGGTTGACGAGGTCGGATTTCACCGTGCCCATGTCGGCCTGCAGCGCGCGCATGTTCGGGCGGAAGGCGATCATCCGGTCGAGGATCTTCTGCAGCGCCTCGCCGGTGGCGTCTTCCGGCTTGTCCTGGCCGAGCCACCTGCCGGTCATCCAGAGATAGAGCTCGGGCCAGTCGATGATCTCGACCCGCCCCTTCAGCGCGGGGTCCCAGGCCAGCGAGGCGTCGGCGGCGGCCGCCGCCGAAATCCTGTCCGGCCAGTAGACGAAGCCGTTCACGCCGAAGCGGGTCGGGATGCTGTAGACCTTGCCGTCATAGATCGTCTCCGGCCGGTTGCGGAAGGCCGGTAACGTCTCGGCGAGCGAGGGCAGCTTGGCGGTATCGATCGGCAAGGTGAGGCCCGCGGCGGCGAATTTCGAGGTCCACACCGCGTCGGGATTGATGACGTCGAACTTGGTGGTTCCGGCCTGCACGAGGCTCAGCTGCGCGCCGTTGCTCTCGGCCTCCTTGATGTTGAGCTCGACGCCGGTCAGCTCGGTGAAGCCGCGCATCAACTCCGGGTCGTTGTAGCCGGCCCAGGCGAGCACGTTGAGCGGTCCGGTCAGCTTGGCCTCGCCGGCATAGGCGGGGCGGGTCAGGTCCACCTGGCTCGCAATGGTCGCGAACATCGCCGCCTGCGCCCCGAAGCGCAGGACGTCGCGGCGGGTGGGCGAAGGCGGAGTGAGCAGGCGAGACCCGGACATGCGACCATTCCTCTTCCAGCGGCGTGACTACCATCGCGGCTCATGGGCGATGTATAAGGCGTCGGGTCGCGGCCCCTCCATAGTGACCGCAGTCACCGCCCGCCGCCCCGCCCGGCGTTGGCATGGTTTCTGCCTTCGGACCAGGGGTGCGACAATGCGGAGTTGACCCTTATGGCACGCCATGAACGCGTCTACGATCTGCCGACCGGCTATGGTCGGGATCTCGCGCGCGTGCTCGCCCGCGTTGGCCGCGACGACTTCTATGAGAGCGTGATCGACGCCGTGGCCCCGCTGATCCCCTGCGATTTCTGGATCATGGCGCACTACGAGACGGCGGCGCAGCCCCGCATCCTCTCCGAATCGGGCATGGCCCCCCGCGCCAAGTCAGCCTACACCGACAAGCTCTGGCGGCTCGATCCACTCGCACGCGCGCCCTTCGCCGGCGAGGGCCACCGCGCCATTAGCCTCAGGACGCTGTGCGCGGACGGCCCGCTGGACCGCACCTATGCGCGCTATCTCGACGTCGATCTCGGCATTGTCGACGAGCTCGCTTTGCTGCTGCCGCTGGACGAGCGCAGCTTCCTCGCTTTGTGCCTCGACCGGCACAGGGAGGCCTTTGACGAAAGCGAACTCCGCCTCGCCTCCGAAATGCTCGACGTTCTCCTGGAAATGCACCGCCAGCACATCACCCGCATGGTGGAGCGGCAGGTGGCGCACAGTGCGGTGCTTTCCGGCGGAGCGCCGACGGAAATGCTCATCCTCACGGCGGGCGGCACCCGTCTCTTCCAGTCCGAGGGCTGGACGGAGGCAGCGCGACAGGCCTTCGACCTTGCCCTGCTGCCGGCGCATTTCGCTGCGACCGACCGGCACGTCGTCCCTGCCAATGGCGGATGGTGCCTGTTCCGGCCCACCTGCGAGGGCACGGATGCCCTGCTGCATGACGCGCGCATCTTCGTGCTGCGGAGAGAGGCTCAGGATTTCGGCAGCCGCCTCGACCGGCTGGCGCGGCTCTATGGACTTACCGAACGGCAGAAGCAGATCGTGCGGCTCTCCTTCGAGGGCCACCACAATGCGTCCATCGCCCGGGTGCTCAACATTTCCGTCGGCGGCGTGAAGAACCACAAGCTGCGCATCTACGACAAGCTCGACATCACCAGCGAACGCGAGTTGCTGCCAGCCTTCCTGATGAACCTGTGACGGGCGCGCAGGAGCCTCCTCGCGCGGGATCCGAACCGGGGCGCCGAAGGGGCCGCGCGACGCGCCCCGTCACCGTATCGCCGTTCCAGGAGTGTCCGGCACCGGTCCGTCATTTTCCGACGGCGAGATAGGTCAGGATGACCTTGCGCATCGCGCGAATACCCTGCGCATAGTTGTAATTCGGGAACATGGCGTTCCGGAACAGGGCGCCGTCCAGAAAGGTCGAGATCATCGCCGCCGTCTCCGTCGGATTCACCGGACGGAACATGCCCTCGACGATGCCGCGTTGGATCGTCGCCCCGAGCAGCTTGGCCTCCTTGTCGTAGAGGGCCTTGATCGCGCGGTCGGTCGCCGGCGTGTGGTTCTGCGTGTTGGCATAGTCGAGGCTCATCTTCGCAACCTTCTGCAGGGTCACGAACTGGCGGACATGCAGCTCCATCCACAGGCCGATCAGCTTGTCCGGCGCATCGGCGTTGCGACTGATGTCCTCATAATGCGCGAAGGCCTCTTCGACAGTGCGCTCGATGGCCTTCATGAAAAGGCCTTCCTTGTTGCCGAAGTAGTAATAAATTAGGGAGGCGTTCAGGCCGGAGGCGTCGGCGATGTCCTTGATGGTGACCGTGGAGAAATTCTGGCTCGCAAACAGGTCCAGCGCCACCTTGCAAAGGATGTCCGGGGCAGAGCCCGCCTCGTAGCTTTCCTTTCCACCCGATACGATGGAGTCTGCATCCACCAGAATCGACGATCTGCGCGGTCGGCCGGCGGGGTTCTTCTTTTTCTCGGCACCGACTGCGGTGTTCAGACGTCTCTCAATGCCCATCACGCCCTCTTTCGCGCACCGACTCGATTGAGTCGATGCCCTCCCCTCAACCGTTAATATACCACGTCGTCGTGCTCCCTCCGTCGACTACGAGGTTCTGTCCCGTGACATATCGCGCCGAAGCAAGATAGGCGACGGCCTGTGCCACTTCGAGCGGCGTGCCGGCGCGCTTCAACGGGATTCTGCCGACTTCCTCGGCCAAGGCCGGTTCCTTCGCCTGCCAGTCCACCTCGGCGGGGCGGATCGGCCCCGGCAGGACCGCATTGACCCGGATGTCGTGCGGCGCCCATTCGACGGCCATCTGCTGCACGCTCGACAGCACCGCGGCCTTCGACGGGCCATAGGCACCGTTGCCGGGATAGCAGCGCAGGGCGGAGGCGCCGGCGATCGCAATGATCACCCCGCCGCCGCCCTGCCGGATCATTTGCCGGGCGCCGGCTACGGCGAGATGGAAGAAGCCGAGCGTCTGCACCGCGAAGACGAAAGCCCAGTCCTCACTTGATAGATCGAGCAGCCGGCCGCGTCGCGACGCGCCGGCGTTGTTGACGACGATGTCCATGCGGCCGAGCGCAACGACGGCGCGCTCCATGGCCGCGTCGACGGACTGCCGGTCCGCCAGCTCCATCGGCAGGGCGAGGGCTTGGCCGCCGCCGGCCCGGATGTCGGCGGCGGTCGCCTCGGCCGCGGCCATGTCGCGCGCCCCTGTCAGGGCCACCGAAGCACCGAGCGCCGCCAGATTGAGGCAGATGGCGCGGCCGATACCCTTTCCGCCCCCGGACACGAAGGCGGCTTGCCCCGACAGCGGCAGGGCGATTGTGTCCTGGGATGTCTCACGCATCGGATGGTTCTCCTTCCAGCTCGGTGGTCTCGGCGAGTTCGCCGGTCAGGGCGCGGCCGCAGATCCAGCCCCAGGTCATGTTCGGGCCGATCGTGGTGCCCTGCCCGACCGCGCGGCTTCCGAACGGGTTCGCCATGGCGACGCCGGCGCAATGGAGCCCGCCGATCGCGGAGCCGTCCGGGCGGAGCACCTGCCCGCGGCTGTCGGTGCGCGGCCCGCCCTTGGTGGACAGAAAGCTCAGGTTGAACGGCATGGCGACGAAGGGCGGCTCCCGCAGCAGGGCGAGCCGCTCCGGCACGCGCCCGTTCGGCGCGAGCGGATCGAGATGCCGGCCGAAGTCGGGATCGGCTCCCGTGGCGGCGAAGCCGTTGAAGCGCTGCACGGTCGCCTTCAACGCATCGCCCGGCACGCCGATCTGTGTGGCAAGCCCGTCGAGGTCGCCGGCGCGGCGCATGAAGGCGGGGTCGGCGCGCAGGAAGTGGTTCATCACCGGCGAGGCCCGCAGCAGGGCGGCATCGGCCACCAGCCAGGCGGGAAGATGCGCGAAGGCTCCGGTTTCCGGATCCTTCTGCAACAACACCTCTCCAAGATTGAACAGGTATTCGTTCACGAAGCGCTTGCCGTCGCGATCGACCAGCAGTGCGGACGGCTCTCGGTGGTGGAAGGTACCGAGCGGCAGATCGAGGCCTCGCGCGCGTGCCGGAATGGCTGGAGCGATATTTGCCTGGTCCATCCGCGCCAGCACCGCTCCGACCGCCTCAGCCATGCGGTGGCCGTCGCCGAGATTGGACGGCGCGCTGGCGATGAAATCCACGGGTCCGGGGAAATGTGTCTTACGCCGTTCCTCGTCGCGCTCGAAGCCTCCGCAGGCGAGGACGACGCCGCGCCGGGCCTGCAGGCGGATCGTTTCGCCGCGCCGTTCCGCGCGCAGACCGTTCACCGCTCCTTCGCCGTCGGTGATCAGCTCGACGGCACGGGTGTCCGTCAGGATACGGCCGCCGGCCCGGATGAGACCGCCCACCAGACCGCGCACCAGTGCCGTGCCCTGCGCTCGCCGGCCGGTGGCCATGCGGGCGGCCACCGCCGGAAATGCGCCGAGTACGGCCCGCAGCGGGTAGTGCCAGGCGTCGTACCGCCGCATCTCCGCATAGGTGAGCATGTGCGGTACATGCGGCGCGCGGATGCGCCGCGGCCACCCGTATGCGGCAGCAGGCGGGAGTGGGCGCGGCGACAGCATCCGCCCGCGGCGGCAGGCCCCGGCATGGAGCGGATAGGGATCCGCCTCCTCCAGCAACTCGAAGACGAGCGGCGTCATGGCCTCGACGAAGGCCAGCATGGCGGGAGCCTCGACGACGAAGCGGCGCCAGAGCGCATCCTCGACCTCCTGCCAGCCCGGCGGCGCGCAGGCGCGAATATAGGCGAGCGCCTCCTGCGGCGAATCCGCGATGCCGGCGGCCCGTGCCCGATGATTGGCCGGAATCCACGTCCCCCCGCCGGACATCGCGGTCGTACCCCCGACGAGGCCGGAGCTTTCCAGCACCACGACATCAAGGCCCGCCGCGGCGGCGACCAGCCCGGCCGTCAGCCCGGCTCCACCCGAACCGACGACGAGGACGTCGTGGCTGCGGTCGAAGCCTGCCGATCCGACGCGGGCCGCTGCATGGGCGGTCATGGCGGGATCAGGTGAAGCCGGTGACGGCATGGGGCTCGTACAGCTCCTCCAGCGCCGCACGGGTCGCCGGATCGAGCGTCAGCTCGACCGCCTGGCTCAGATCCTCCAGATGCTCCAACCGCGTCGCGCCGATCACCGGGGCGACGACGGGCCCCTTGCCGAGCAGCCAGGCCAGCGCGACCTGGGCAGGCGAGCGCCCGAGCCCGGCGGCCACCGTGATGAGGCGCTCGACGACGAGCCGGTCGGATTCATAGGCCCGGCTGTAGAGCACCGGCGTGTAGCCGTCGCTCTTCTCGCGCGCGCTGCCGGCCTGCCAGGGTCGGGTGAGCCTTCCGCGCGCCAGCGGGCTCCACGGAATGACGCCGACGCCTTCCTCGGCGCAGAGCGGCAGCATCTCCCGCTCCTCCTCGCGGTAGAGCAGGTTGATGTGGTTCTGCATGGCGACGAAGCGGGACCAGCCATTGGCGCGCTGGATCTGGATCGCCTTGGAAAGTTGCCAGGCATGCATGGACGAGGCGCCGAGATAGCGGGCCTTGCCCGCCTTGACCACGTCGTTGAGCGCCTCCAGCGTCTCCTCGATCGGCGTCGCATAGTCCCAGCGATGGATCATATAGACATCGACATAGTCCATCTGCAGCCGCTTCAGGCTGGCGTCGATCTCCGCCATGATCGCCTTGCGCGAGAGGCCGGCGCCGTTCGGGCCGGGCCGCACCCGGTTGAACACCTTGGTCAGCACCACGACGTCCTCGCGGGGGGCGAAGCCCTTGAGCGTCGCGCCCAGCACCTCCTCGCTGGCGCCGCCGGCATAGGCATTCGCCGTGTCGAAGAAATTGATCCCGAGGTCGAGCGCCTTCCTCAGGAAGGGCCGGCTCTCCTCCTCGGTGAAGAGCCAGCCATGCGAGCCCGTCGGCCCTTTCGCATAGGGCATGCAGCCGAGGCACAGGCGCGACACGTCGAGTCCGGTTTTTCCGAGTTTGGCATAGATCATCGTCGCTACGCTTCCCTATCGATCCCGAGGCGCTCAGGCCGGCCGCGCCATTCGCTCGCGCACATAGTCGGCGAGCTGCCAGACCGGCTTTTCCAGATGGCTGAGACGCCCGGCCTTCGCATAGGAGGAATAGGCGCCGATCTGCTGGAGCGTGTTGACCTCGACATCCTCTTCCGCGATGACCGCGCCATTGGTCTTCATGGTCTGCATCAGCTCGTCGAAATTCGGCATGTCGCGGGCGTCCTTGCGCACCAGGAAATGCCGGATCCACCAGGTCCGGTTGGCCGAGAGCGGCAGGATCGTCGTCCACCGCACCGCATCGGCGCTGGTGCCGATCAGGTTGAGCGGGAAGACGTGATACAGGCTGCCGATGCGCTCCTGCTCCTCGGTCATCCCCTCGAAGGAGGGCAGCCCCGACTTGTGGACGAACTCGGTCGGCACGTCCTCGCGCAGCGGATGGCGCAGGCACACCCAGCCCTGATCGGGCTCGTGCATGTCCTCGCCCCAGCTCAGCTCACCGGGGCTGTGCGGCTGCAGCGTCTTCGCGTGCGCGCCGATGTGGTGGTAACACTCCATGAAGGTCTCGACGGCGATCTTCCAGTTGAACGGGCAGTTGAACTCCATCGAGAAGCCGACGATCAGGTCGTCAATGTCGATATGGGCGAACTCCTCGATCATGCCTTTGAGCCGGGGCGCCAGCGGGGGCGCGTCGCCGGAGAAGTTGATGTAGATCGTGCCGAGAACGATCTCGGAGCGGATCTCCGGCAGGCTGCACGCCTTGGGGTCGAAGCCCTCGGCCTTGTCCATGAAGGGGGCGACCTTCAGCTGGCCGTCGAGCCCATAGCCCCAGCGATGGAACGGGCAGGAGAACAGTTTGGTATTGCCGGAGCCGCTGGCGACCGGAGCCCAGCGATGCAGGCAGGTGCGCGACATGACGCGGATACGGTCCGGCCCGCGCACCGCCATCAGCGGCTCGCCGAGAATGTCGATGGTGAAGTAGTCGCCGGCCTTCTGGAGCTGCGCGATATGCCCGATGGCCAGCCACTCCCTGCGGAAGATGCGCTGTTTCTCCAGCTCGAAAAAGGCTTCCGACGTATAGGCAGCGGCCGGCAGCGTCTCGGCGACGGACAGGTCCTGCCCCGCGCCGGCCTGGACTTCGGCGAGCAGGCGATCGAGATCGCCGTCGAGCGCATTGCGAAGGGTGACGTTCGCGTTCATGGGATTCTCGCCTCCGTGTCCCTGTCCATCGTGATCAATGCAGTGCCGCGCCGGAGACGCCGCGCGGGGCAGGCTCCCCGGCAGCGTGTGCGGCGATCTCCCGCTTGACGATCGGGAGGACCTCCGCGCCGAAGCGCTCCAGCGACCGCCGCGCCATGGCGAACGGCATGTCGCCGAACTGGAAGAAGGTGCTGTAATGGGTGCAGCCGGTGGCGCGGATTTCGCCGATCATCCGTTCGGCCACCTCGTCCGGCGGGCCGATCAGCAGGTTGCTGCGGAAGGTGTCGAGCGGCGGCTCGTCCGGCAGCGGCGGCACGTCGATCATCGCGCCGGTGCTGGTGATGTCCGGGCTGCGCAGGCCGGTCGCCATGCGGCCGACGAAGCGGGCGCAGTCGGCGGCCGCCATCGCCTCGTCCCGGCTGTCGGTGACGTGGATATATTGCTGGAGGCCGATCGGCATCGGCCGGGGATCGAGCCCGGCCTCCGACCAGCTCCGGCGCATCTGCCGGGCGAGCCCGACCAGCGCGTCGGAGCCGCGCCAGCCGGCGGTGACGAAGGGCGTCGCGCCCAGCGGAGCGAAGCGCCGCAGCACGGTCGGGTTGGCCGAGGTGATGAACAGCGGCGGCAGCGGCTTCTGCACGGGGCGCAGCAGCACGGGGGTGTCGGGCAGGCCGAGCGCCTGCGCCGCCTGCGTCACTGTGCCGGTGGTGAGCGCCTCTTCGAGCACGTCCCAGTATTTCAGGAAGACATCGCCGCGCGTCTCGACATCGACCCCGTAGCGGGCGAATTCGAAGGGCTGATAGCCGGAACCGACCCCGAGCACCACGCGGCCGCCGCTCAGTTGGTCGACCAGGGCGATCTCCTGGGCGACGCGCATCGGCTGATAGAGCGGCAGCACGATCACCGCGCTGCCGAGCCGGATCCGCGTGGTGGCGCTGGCCATGTGGGCCATCATCAGCAGCGGCGAGACGCTGATCGAGTAGTTGGTGAAATGATGTTCGGCAAACCAGGCAATGTCGAGCCCGACCTCTTCCGCCAGCCGCACCATGTTGCGGGTGTCGTCGAGGATGCCGGCGACGCCGCCCGGATGGCTGCGGTAGGACATGAGATTGAAGAGGCCGAACTCCACTGGGAAGGCGCCATGGCTGGCGGAACGGCCGGCCGGCCGATGGTCGCTGATATCCATCATCGTGCTCCGTAGCCTTTCGAGTAATATTGCTCGATGCGGCGCTGGACCAGCGACAGCAGGGTCGTCGCGACGAGGTACCAGAAGCAGGCCACCAGCAGCAGGGGTATGGTCTGGAAGGTGCGCGAATAGATGATCTGCACCGAGTAAAGCAGGTCGTGCAGCGCCACCATCGACACGATCGAGGTGCCCTTGAGCATGCCGATGGTCTGGTTGCCGGTGGGCGGCACGATGAACCGCATCGCCTGCGGCAGCACGACGAGGCGCATGGTCTGCCAGCGGTTGAGCCCCAGCGCCTTGGTGGCGTCGCGCTGGCCGGCGGGAACCGATTCCAGGCCGGCCCGCACGATCTCCGCCATGTAGGCGCCCTCGTTGAGCCCCAGGCCGAGCAACGCCGCGGTATAGGGGGTGATCAGGTCGTTGAACGAGCCCTGGAGGAAGACCGTGTCGGTGAAGGGAATGCCGATGGAATAGCTCGGATAGAGCGCGGCGAGATTGTACCAGAAGATCAGTTGCACCAGCACCGGCGTGCCGCGGAAGAACCAGATATAGGTGGCGCTGAAGCTGCGCAGCGAGGTGTTTGCCGACAGGCCCATGAGAGCGAGCAGGATTCCGAGCAGGACGCCGACGGCCATGACGGCGGCGGTCAGCCAGAGTGTCGTCGCGAAACCCTGCAGCACGACCGGATCGAACAGATATTCGCCGACCACCGGCCACTGGAAGCGCGGATTGGTGGCGACGCTGTTGAGGGCCAGCAGGCCCAGGCCGAGGCCGGCTATGAGGAACAGCCGGTTGCGGATCGCTGCGGGCGAATAGTCCCGAGGGCCAAAGAATGCTCTGCCGGAAGGTCGGGCGCGGACATTTTCGGCTCCGGCTTTGGACATCGGGCAGGCTCCGGTCTTCCGAGGGGACGGGTGAAGGCGCACTGGCACCCGCCAGTGCGCCGGCGCGGGCTCGTCGTCAGTTGAGCGGCTTGGTCGTGGTCATGTTGATGCCGAACTCCTTGAGCGCGGCATGGTTGAGGTTCCATTTGGCGAAGATCTTGTCATAGGTGCCGCTGGCCTTGATGGCCTGAAGCGCGGCCTTGAGCGCCTCCGCCAGCTGGGTGTTCTCCCTGGCGACGATGATGCCGAGGTAGTTCTGCTTCTCGAGCGGGTTGGCGATGGTGACGATCTCCACCGGATTGTTGGCCTTCAGCTCCTCTACGGCGCTCGCCTCGCTGAGCGCGAAGTCGATGCGGCCGGCGAACAGCGCCAGAAGTACCGCCGACTGCTGCGGGAACTCGCTGATGGTCAGCGGCTTCAGCCCCTTGTCGGCACACCATTTGCTGAAGGTCTGAAGGTTGGTGATGAAGTCGGTGCCGGACTGGCCAGCGGTGCGCAACCCGCACAGGGTTTCCGGCTGGCCGGCCTTGATCGCGGGATTGGTGGCCACATAGTAGAAAGCATTGCCATAGGTCAGGGAGTGATTGACGAAGGTCACCTGTTTCTCGCGCTCGACGCGATCGGTGATGCACTCCATCGCCATGTCATAGCGCCCGCCCGCCACGCCGGGGATCAGGCCGGCAAAGTCGATCGACACCACGTTGAGCTTGACGCCGAGTACCTGAGCCAGCGCATCCCAGATGTCCACCTCGTAGCCGACCATCGTCTTGCCGTCCTTGAGGTACCACTGGCACGGCGGATAGTTGGCATCCGTCGCCAGGTTGATGACGCCCGCTGTCCTGATCTTCTCGGGCAGCATCGCGTTTAGTTCCGGCTTGGCGGTCTCCGGCGGGATCTTCACGGCACTCTGGGCAAAGGCGAGGCTCGGCGCCATCGCGAGGACGGCCAGGAGGACGGCGGCAACATGTCGGATCGGGAAGCGGCTCGACGGCATCGGGAATGTCCTTCTCTCACGGACGGTGGAACTGGCGCGACAAATGCGCAGCAACGCTCCTTGAGCGAGCCGGGGACTGCCCGGCCGGCTCAGTTTCGAGCTTGGACGCGTAGAAAATTGAATGTTTGATTAAACAAGCATGAGAATGATTTTCCTGTCAATCGGAACTGGACAGTAATTTTCCAACAAATATCAAGGCATTTGACAGCAAAATAAGCAACATATGCCGTAATAGCGGTCATATTGCGCAAATTGTGGGCTTCCAGTTATTTTTGGAGATTTCATTTGAACATTTGATTGAAATGAGGCTAGCGTCTGGACCTGCGATGCCGCCCGGCCCCGCGAGCGGCGTGCCTGAGATGATCCCGGGGAACTCGTCAAGCAGATGTGGAAGCGACCGCAGGCACCGCCGCGTCGCGAACCGAGGAGCCGACATGCAGGTGGATGAGGCGATCGCGCGCCTGGAGGCCGAGCGCGAGAGGATTTGGCTGACCGCCCCCGAGGAGGTCACCGCCCTGGGCAAGGGCATCGTGCCGCGCGGCACCGGAGCCCGAGGACAGTATCTGAGCACGATCATCTTCGCCGAGGGCGAGGCGCGCACCTTCGCCGACGAGATGCTGTGGGGCATCATCCGCGTCTGCGAGGACACCGATGCCGACCTCGCCACACTGAAGGCGGTGATCGAGCAGATCATCGGCTACAAGGCGTCGTTCTTCGATTTCGTCAGTCTCCCGGAGGCCGCGGGCTTCACGCGCGTCTATGTCGAGGCAGCCCTTGCCTGCGAAAGCACGGCCGATCTCGCGCGCCTCACCCATGCGGCGCTCGGCTACGCCAACCGGCTCCACATGTGGGTCGACTACATCCTCCCCTGGGGCCTCGGCGACGGCTTCCGCCGCCCGAAGTCCTGACCTTCCGGCCCCCGCAAGGACATGACGATGAAACTCATCCTGAGCATCGACAAGAAAGACGTCTGCACGATCGAGGTCTGGGAAGACAAGGTCCCCATGCTCGCCAAGCAGTTCCGCGAGAAGCTGCCGCTGGTCTCCATGCTCCAGCACGGCAAGCTGCTCGGCGACCTGATCTTCTTCACGCTTCCCATCGTCGCGCCGTGGGAGAACCGCTACCTCACCGAGGATGTCGGCCGCGAGCGCAAGGCGAAATACGGCTCGCCGGCCGGCGCCGTGTGCTTCTACAGCCCGCGCCAGCAGTTCTGCGTCGTCTATGGCGACGACGCGTCCGACGAGCCGTTGCCAATCTCCTATATCGGCGAGGTCGTCGAGGGCCAGCTCGAGCTCAAGGTCGCCGGGCTCGAAACCTGGTTCGACCAGAGCCGCCTCGTCGAACTGAAGCTCGCCGACGCCTGACAACAGCCGCCGCCAGACGACCGGGCCGCCGGCCGCGCGGCCGGCCCGGTCCGCCTCTTCCCACAAGGATCCCGCCATGAGCACTGACCAGAAGATCGGCCTGCTTCAGAAGGAACTCGCCGCGAAGGGCGTGGAATACTGCATCGGCGCTTATGTCGACATCCACGGCGTCCAGAAAGGCAAGGTCGTGCCCCTGCCCCATCTGGAGCATATGGCGCATGGCTCCGAACGCTATACCGGCTATGCGCTCGATGGCCTCGGCCAGGAGCCGAACGAGGACGAGCTCACCTCCATCCCCGATCTCGGCCACATCATCCAGTTGCCCTGGGAACCCAAGGTGGCCTGGATGCCGGCCGACAACCATTTCCGCGGCGAGCCCTATCCGCTCAGCACCCGCGTGGCGCTCAAGAACGTGCTGGCCGAGGCGGAACAGATGGGTTTCGGCTTCAATCTCGGCATCGAATGCGAGATCTTCCTGCTGCGGAAGGAGGACGACGGACGCCTGTCGGTGCCGACGCCGAACGACACGCTCGGCAAGCCCTGCTACGACATCACCAGCTTCATGGACAATTTCTCCTGGCTCGACCGAATGGCTGCCACCATCAACGGCCTGGGCTGGGACCTGTATTCCTTCGACCATGAGGACGCCAACGGCCAGTTCGAATTCGACTTCCAATATGCCGATGCCTTGACGATGTGTGACCGCCTGATCTTCTTCCGGATGATGGCCAAGCACTATGCGGCGCAGGAGGGATTGCTGGCGACGATGATGCCGAAGCCCTTCGCCGACCGCACCGGCAACGGCGCGCACTTCAACATGTCGCTGTTCGACCGCGAGACGGGGGCGAACATTTTTGCCCGCGCGCCGGAGAACGATCCGCGCGGGCTCGGCCTCACTGAAACCGGCTATCACTTCATCGGCGGCATACTGAAACACGGCCGCGCCCTGTGCGCCGCGCTCGCTCCCACCGTGAACAGCTACAAGCGGCTGGTGCGGCGCGGCGCCATGTCCACCTTCAGCTGGGCGCCGGTGTTCAATTCCTACGGCTCGAACAACCGCACCAATTCGGTGCGCGTGCCCGCCGGCGGCGGCCGCTGCGAATCCCGCAACGCCGACGGCTCGGTCAATCCCTATCTGGCGGCCGCGCTGGTGCTGGCGGCCGGGCTCGAGGGCGTTCGCGAAAAGATCGATCCCGGCACGCCCAATGACGACAACCTGTACAACATCTCGGAAGGCGACCGGCTCGCGCGCGGCATCGAGTTCCTGCCGCAGAACCTTCTGGAGGCGGTGGAGGCCTTCGCGGCCGATCCGCTGGTCGAGAAAACACTGGGAACCGCGCTCAGGAACGAGTTCATCACCTATAAGCGCGCCGAATGGGACGAGTACCACCTGGGCATCAGCCCCTGGGAGACCGCGCGCTACGCGCAGATGTTCTGAGGCACGCAACCGCCGGGACGCGCCGCGTCGAACCGGGATGGACGCATGATAGCTCCCCCCTTGCAGACATTTCCGCTCGGCGATCTCCGGCTGGTATCGGGCGGCGTGCTGGCCGATGCGCGCCTTACCTACCGGTGCTGGGGAGCCCTCAACGCGGCCGCCGACAATGTGGTGCTGCTGCCTTCCTACTATACCGGGACAAGCGCCTCCCATCTCCCGATGATCGGCGTCGGCCGGGCGTTCGATCCCACCCGCTATTTCATCGTCGCCATCGATCTGTTCGGAAACGGCAACGCCACCTCGCCCAGCCAGCTGGACACGCCCGGTAGGCGTGCCGCATTTCCGCGTATCGACGTCGTCGACAATGTGGCGGCGCAGCACCGGCTGGTCGCCGCGCTCGGTATCCGCCGGATAAGGCTGGTCTATGGATGGTCGCTGGCGGCGATCCAGGCCTATTTCTGGGCGGCGATGTACCCGGACGCGGTTGATGCGATCCTGCCGGTGTGCGGCGCCTCGCGCTGCTGGCCGCAGAACCGCGTCTTTCTCGAGGGCCTGAGATCGATTCTGGCAGCGGATCCGGCCTTCGCCGGCGGCGCATGCGAGAGCGTGCCGGAGATGGGGCTGCGGGCCTTCGGACGAAGCTATGCCGGCTGGGCGTTTTCCCCGGCCTTCTATAGGGACGAGCTCTACAAGGTGGCAGGTTTCGCCACGCTGGAGGATTTCCTCGCCTTCTGGGAAGAGGATCACCTGAGCTGGCACGCCGCCGATCTAAACGCGACGCTCGTCACCTGGATGACCGCTGACATCGCGACCTTGCCCGGCCATGGCGGCGACCTTGCAGGCGCGCTTGGCGCCGTGCGGGCCCGCTGCATCGCGATGCCCTGCGACGAGGATCGCTACTTCACGCTGGAGGAGAACCGCATCGAAGCGGGTCTTCTCGCCAGAGCCGAGCTCCGGCCGATCCGCTCGCCCTATGGCCATTGCGCCGGCGGGCCGGGGCGTTTCCCAAAGGAAATGGAACAGATAGCGGACGCGGTAAGAGACCTGCTCGAGGATTCCTAGCTGTCCAATCCCGAGGGCGAGTGGTCGGGATTGAGCCCGAAGCGTTCGGGTTCGGCTGCCCATGCCTTGCAGATGGCCTCGTCGGGCGTGAGGCCGTGTAGGGTGTTCGGATGTTATAGGCATCAAGGAAAGCGGCGAGACGATCCGTAAATTGCCGGTGGCTGCCGGGATGGTAGCGCCGGACGAAATGATGAAAGGCCCTTCGAGCCTCGCCACAGAACTGGTTCGGCGTTTCAGAGACGGATCCGATGCGATAGAATCGACCCGATCGGTGAAAACGTCTCTGACTTTCTAAAGAACCAGGCGAGTCATGCCGACCATGGAAATCGCCGCAGCGACGATCGCCTCGCGAGGCTCGCGCGGCGTCCAGCCGAGCACTCGCCGCGCCTTGTCGTTCGAGGTCTTCTTGGCGTAGCCGAGGTCGGGAACGAAGGGACGCATCTCGGCATTGAAACGCGCGGCGATGCGTACCACGAAGTCGGGGAGTGCGCGCATCGGGACCCGCTTGGCCGCATCCCCAAGCGCGGCCCTGATGATGGCGCCGATCTCCTTAAGGCTGAGCGCTCGGCCGTTGGAGAGTAGGAATCGCTCACCGGCCGCATGCGGGTTGGTCATCGCCATGACATGCGCGCTGGCCACGTCGCGGACATCGACCACAGGGATGAACAGGTTCGGCACCACCGGCATCGCGCCGTCGAGCATGCGCTGGACGATGTGGTTTGCGCCGGATACGTCCTTGCCCATCACCGGCCCCATGACCGCGACCGGCAACATCGTGGTCAGTTCCAGGCCACCGCCCTCAGCGGCGATGAAATCCCAGGCCGCACGTTCGGCCAGGGTCTTGCTCTTGCCGTAGGCATCGACGCCGGGTCCATCGAGAATCGTCCAGTCGGCTTCGGTGAACACATGATCGCTATGCGGATGCCCCCAGCTCACGGCGTGGAAGGCGGAGGTGAGAACGACACGCTTTACCCCCGCGTTGCGTGCCGCGCGCAAGACGCGCAGCGTGCCTTCGCGCGCGGGGACGATCACCTCGTCCTCGTTCGCGACCCTCCCGGGCTGGACCGGCGAGGCGACATGAAGGACGAAATCCACGCCGGCGACGGCCTCCGCCCAGCCGTCGTCACGCAGCAGATCGGCCGCGACGAAACTCAGCCCGTTGGAGTGAACCATACCCGCGTCCTGGAGGACGCCGCGCGCCGCCGCTTCCTTGCCCAGCGACCTGATGGTGGAGCGCACGAGATGGCCTTGCTCCAGAAGCTGGAGGATACAATGCCCGGCAATGAAACCGGAACCGCCGGTTACGAGAACGCGCTGCGGAATCATGACGGGTTGCCTTTGTGAACGCGATGATCGTCTGCCAGCCGGTTGCGCCAGCGCGCCGGGGTTGTCCGCTCCCAGCGGCGGAAGGCCCGAACAAATGAATTGGGTTCGACGAAGCCGACCAGCATGGAAATCGCGACCGCATCGAGGTCGGTGGCGACCAGCAAACGACTGGCGGTGGTCCGCCTCACCTCCGCGAGCTGTTCTTGAAAGCTGGTCCCGAGTTCGTGGAGCCGGCGTTGAAGCGTGCGCGAGCTTAAATTGAGGCGCCCCGCCACCGCTGTGACGCTCAGCCGGCGCCCGTCGCTCAATTGCCGCGCGATGGCGACGCGTACCTCGCCCACAAAAGCGTGAAAGCCCTCTCCTTGGCGGATGCGCCGCTCCAGGCCGTCCAGGACCTGAGCAAAGGCGGTACCGTCCGCGGTGAGAAACGGAACGTCGAGCGCCGCGCGATCGAACACCATCGCGTCACTCGCGGCGCCGAAGACGATCGGGCATCCGAAGTGGCTTCTCAGAAGCTCCTCGTCGATCGGGCGCCGCGTCAGTTCGAGCCGTATCGGCGTGACCTTTCCGCCGCTGCCTCGCCTGGCGAGCTGATGCAGCGAGGCCATCGTCATGTCGACGAGCAGGCGTGGGACCGGTCCGGTCGCCTGGAGCCAGCGGTAACGAACGGCGGCTTCGCCGCCCTTGACCTCTACCTCCACAAATTCGGGGCAGGTCAGGCTCTTGTACCGGGAGAGCGCAGCGAGCGCGCTGCGAAAGTCGGGCGCGTGCAAGGCGACGATCGCCGCCACTCCGTAGCCACGCGCTATCCCTTCGTCACCAAAGCGAAGGCCTGCGCCGGGGTCATGAAATTCCTCCTCGGCCGCCGCCCAGATGCGGAAGAAATCGCTCGTCACCCACGCCTTCGACGTCGCCACGCCCGCCCGCAAGCACAAGCGTTCGATGGGCATGGCGAGCTTCGACAG
Organism: Ancylobacter sp. 3268; assembly: GCF_031456575.1. Classification (NCBI taxonomy): domain Bacteria; kingdom Pseudomonadati; phylum Pseudomonadota; class Alphaproteobacteria; order Hyphomicrobiales; family Xanthobacteraceae; genus Ancylobacter; species Ancylobacter sp. 3268. Next base: position 37,593 of record NZ_JAVDUX010000016.1, on the reverse strand, counting down.
GACACCGGTCGACAGCGAAAAGGTAGATGGGCTTCGCATCGTCGAAACATAAGCAGGTCGGACATTCGCAACAAATCCGATCGCGCCAATCGATCACGCGCCCGGCGCCTTCCGCATTTGCAGTCCGCCAGCCTATGGCTCCAAATTGCCGGCTTCGTCGCAGGAGCTTTCAAGCCGGCGTTGCGGGCTGGGCAACGCCACGGGCCTGCGTCAGGGCGGCGCTTAGCGCCGATCGCCTTGCCTCCTCACCTCGCCCGATCCCTTCGGCAATGATGAACTCGGGTTTCGCACCGAGGAAGGTGAAAATTGAGCGCATCAAGGTCTCGGCATGCTCAAACGACTGGAACGGCGAGGCCTCGCCGTAGACGTTGCCGCGCGCCAAACCGATGATGACCCGCTTATTGGCGGCCAATCCTACGACGCCGTTCTCGTCATAGCTAAAGGTCTTTCCACGGACGGCGACCCTGTCGATCCACGCCTTCAACTGGGTTGGGATTGTGAAGTTGTAGAAGCCGGCGCCGATCACCACGACGTCCGAATCCAGAAACTGGCGCACGTCGGGGCCTTGATCGAGTGTCGACCAAGTGTCCAAGGTAAGGTGGGCGGGCGGCTCTGCAGCGAGATCACGATAGGTAATCTCAGCGTGCGGCTCCCTGGCGAGGAACTGATCGACGATCGCCGCCGATATCGCCCGGCTGACAGAGTTGTCGCCCAGGATGCTGGAATCGAGATGTAGGATTTTCAACTGCGGTCTCCGGTCTGGATTTGTGACCACATCCAGTTATGTGACTATCAGGCCTTCGCCAAGAACGCAGATTTGTAGGACCAGGTCACATGCATATGCCCGCCACCGCCGGAATGAGTTCGCACTGCCGCAAGCTGAGTGAAGTTCTGACAATCGTTGGCGACAAGTGGACTGTGATGATCGTCATGGTGCTTATCGACCACCCGCGCCGATTCAACGACATCAAACGCACCATCGGGGGCATCTCGCAGCAGATGCTCACCCGGACGCTCAAGGCTCTTGAGCGCGACGGCACGGTCAGCCGGACTGTCCACCCCACTGTCCCGCCTCAGGTCGAGTATGCTCTTACCGATCTCGGCCAATCTCTGGCTAAACCGCTCCGCGCGCTGGGCATCTGGGCGAGCGAGCATTTGGAGGAGATCGAGGGCAATCGGCAACGATATGATCGTCATCGAACATCATGAGCTTGCGGGGACTGAAACCTGAAGTTCGCCCTGCGGCATCATAGAGCCCTTCGCCTTCGCGGGGTCATCGGTTACCGTCCCACTGCTTCAACACGCCGATGAAGGCACGGAGCGGCGACGGTACATGCCGGCTGCGCGGGTAGTAGAGCGCCAGGCCGGGCGTCGGTGGACACCAGTCGTCGAGAACGGTCACAAGTCGGCCCGATCCTAGAAAAGTTCGGGCGAAGGGCTCGGGGACATAGGCGATGCCGCGCCCGTCCGCCGCCGCCTGCACGAGAAGATCATTGTCGTCGAGGGTGAGATTGCCCGGGACGTCGACCGCGATCTCGGCGCCGCGCCTGGCAAACTCCCAGCGATAGCGCTTTCCGCTGGGCAAACGTTGACGGATACAGCGATGCGCCTGCAGGTCGTCGGGCGTCTTCGGAGACACGATGCCCTCAAGATAGGACGGCGCGGCCACGGCGATGAAACGCACGTCGCCCCCGAACTTCACCGCGACCATGTCGCGCGGGACGGCCTCCAGCAGGCGCACGCCGGCATCGAAACCCTGTTCCACGATGTCGACGAGCTTCCCCTCAGACACCAGATCGAGTTCGACATCGGGATAGAGATCGAGAAATCGCGGCACGACGCCTGCGAGCAGGATGCGAGCACCGCTCTTATTCGCATTGATACGTAGCGTGCCGCTGGGATTTCCGCGCTCTTCCGACAGGATGTCGAGCGCCCGATCAAGATCCTGAAGAACCGGGTCGAGGCGCGCGAGCAGGCTTGCACCGGCCTGGGTGAGTGACACACTGCGCGTCGTTCGGTTGAACAGCCGGACGCCAAGCTTGCCCTCCAGAGCGATGATTGCGTGGCTGAGCGCGGATCGCGAGACGCCCATGACATCGGCCGCCCGGCGGAAACTCCTGTGGTTGGCCACCGCTGCGAAAGCGCCCAGATCGTTCAGGCTCGGACGGATCATTCGTGATTGATCTTCACCATACGATCCCGACTTGAGGACCTTACATCACCAATATCCGCGACATACACGCTCCGCATCGTGAAAGCAGCCAAAACGGACGATGGAAACGGACACATCGCAGCTGTTGGGCTGGATCAGGTTCATTGAGAAGCTGAACTAATCAAGCCGATCATAATTGCGCATCTTATCGATTGAATAGCCCTATGTCATGGTTGCCGCAAGGGTAACTGCCGCGCACCGCTTGCTTCACTCGCCGGCTCTCCTACGGCGCCGACGCCGGAACGAGCGGCGTGCCCCAAGCAAAAGGGAAGATCGATGAATGCCTTCACCCTCAACCGCCGCGCCATCATGCTGTCCGCCGTCGCAGGCGCATCAAGCCTGGTCGTCCCGGCCATTAGCGGGTCCGGTGGCGCGAAGGCCCAGGCCCCATCGTCGCCGAGCGGCAATTCCGGCTGCTACCGCTTCCGTGTCGGCGACATCCGGGCGACGGTCCTGAGCGACGGCGTCATTGGCGGCCCCCCGCGCGTCTATGCGAGCGATGCGCCCGAGGCGGAGCTCCAGGCCGTGCTGCGGCGCGCCTTTCTTCCCACCGGCCACATGACGCTCAACCTCAACACGCTGCTGATCGAAACCGGCGGGCGACGGATCCTGATCGAGGCCGGTGCGGGCAAGACGATGGGACCGAATGGCGGCCGTCTCTTTGAAAACCTGGCGGCGATCGGGCTTGGTCCTGCCGATATTGACGCGATCGTCATCTCGCACACTCATCCCGATCACGTGGGCAATCTCCGAACCGCCGACGGCGGCAAAGCCTTCCCACGCGCCACGGTCTTCGTGCCGAAGGCGGACTGGGATTTCTTTGTCCGCACCGACCCGGATCTCTCCTACATGCCGGTCCCGCAGGATTTCCGCGTGCGCTTCGCGGCTGCCATCAAGGACAGCCTTGAGCCGGTGCAGAAGGATCTCACCCTCTACCAAGCCGGCGGAGAGATCGTGCCCGGCCTCACGACGATTGCCGCGTCCGGCCACACGCCGGGCATGGCGACGTTTCTCGTCCATTCCGGCAACGATCAGCTGCTGTTGACGGCAGACCTCGCCTATCATCCGGTCGTCAACGTGGACAGGCCCTGGGTTCCGGGCCCAGACCGCGACAAGGAGTCGGCCCTCGCCTCCCGGCGGCGGATCTTCGACAGGGCCGCCGCCGACCGCATTCCGGTGCTCGGCTTCCATTTTCCTTTCCCTGGCCTCGGCCGACTGCTCGAGACCGATGGCGCCTACGCCTGGGTGCCCGCCAATTGGCAGTTCTGACGCTCAGGATGAAGGAGGATCTCATGGACCGGACGAAGATCAACCGACGCGGCTTCCTCGGCACGCTGGGCGCCGCAGCGACGGGGTTCGGCCTCGCCACCCAAACGGCGGCTCAGGCCCAGGGGACAGGAACGGCCTCGCCCACCTCCGCATCCAGCCCGGATGTGCTGACCCGCGCCTTGCCGCGTACCGGCGAGCGGCTCACGGCTCTCGGACTCGGCACCTTTCTGACCTTCGATCTAAAGCCCGGCGCGCGCCGCGACGGTCTCCGGCAGGTCTTCGAGCGATATGTCGCCGCGGGCGGCCGTGTCGTCGACACCTCGCCGCTCTACGGCTCGGCCGAGGTCAGCGTCGGTCAGTTCATGGGCGAATATGCGGGATCGGACGGGATGTTCCTCGCCAACAAGGTCTGGGCCACCGGAGAATATCTCGGTGATGAAAGCCACGCCGAGGAGAGCTTTCGGCAGTCGCGGCTGCGCACCTGGCGTGACACGATCAATCTCATGCAATGCCACAGCATCACCAATGCGCCTGTCATCATCCCGCTGATGAAGGCGTGGAAGCAGGAAGGCCTCATACGCCATGTGGGCGTGACCCACCACGAATCGGCAGCGCAGGACCAGTTGACAACCATCGTGGAGCGCGACGATGTGGATTTCGTCCAGACCAATTATTCGATCTTCAACCGCGACGCCGAGCGCCGCCTGCTCCCGGCGGCTGCCGACAAGGGCGTCGGCGTGCTCATCAACCTGCCGCTCGAGAAGGCTCGCCTGATGAAGGTGGTCGAGGGACAGCCATTGCCGGGCTTCGCGCAGGAGTTCGGCGCGACCAGCTGGGCGCAGTTCTTCCTGAAATGGGTCATGGCGCACCCGGCCGTCACGACCGTGCTGTGCGGCACCTCCAACCCCGACCACATGAGCGACAATGTCCAGGCGATGACCGGCCCGCTTCCCGACACGCGCATGCGCGCCCGCATGGTTTCGCATATGGAGACAATCCCTAGCTTTGGCTCCATCGGCACCATGCCTTGGTACCCCGGCAAGGAGAATATGTATGCCGGCCTGATCCGCGCGGCGCAGGCCAATGCCGTACGACGCCTGCAATGATCCTTCGCGTCCCTTCAGCGCCGCGGCGATCAAGAGCTGGAGACTGATCTTGCCCTCAAGCCGACGCTCCTTCCTGACCACATTTCTGACGTTGCCACTGATCCAAGCCGCCGACACCAGGGCATTCGCGCAGGCGGGTTCCGAGCTCCCTTTGACTCCGGAGTGCCATGATGCAGATGACGTCACGCTGGAGCGGGAGGCCGGTCCGTTCTTCAGGCCGAACTCGCCGCGAAACCGGGAACTCCATACAGACGCCCCCGACGGCGAACGAATAACGGTTGTCGGATTTGTCCTCGACAGGCACTGCCGGCCGCTCGCCGGAAGCCTTGTAGAGATCTGGCATGCCGACGAAAACGGCGACTATGACAGCGTCGGTTTCCGTCTGCGCGGGCACCAGTTCACCGATGTGCAAGGACGCTGGTGGTTCAGCACTATCGTGCCCGCGCTTTATCCCGGCCGAACGCGCCACTTCCATTTCAAGGTCCAACGTCCGGGCGGCCGCATCCTCACAACCCAGCTCTACTTTCCCGAAGAGCCGCGAAACGTCGGAGATGGACTCTTTCACGAGACACTGCTCCTCGACATAAAGCAAACCGGTGACGGACGGTTCGGCCGTTTCGACTTCGTGGTGTGGCCGAAGGTAATGGGGCCAGTCGCCGAGCCTACGCCCGCGTCACCGCAGCGTGCCCAATGACCAGCCCGTGATGCAGTGCTGGCGTCAGGCGCTGAAGCCGGCGTCCACATTGAGAACCGCCCCGGTAATCAGGCTGGCTGCGGGACCGGCAAGAAAGGCTACGGCGCTGGCGATCTCACGGGGCTCCGCAAATCGGCCGAGCGAGGTGAGGCTCCGCTGATGGTCGGCATTCTCGCCATCGGCCGGGTTCATGTCCGTGTCGGTCGATCCGGGCAGAACAAGATTCACGGTAATGCCCTGAGGGCCGAGTTCACGCGAAAGGCCCCGCGTGAACGACAGCAGGGCCGACTTCGACATGGCGTAAGCCGTCACTCCCGGGAAAGGCACACGCTCGGCAAGCGCGGAGCCAATGGATACGATGCGCCCGCCTGACGTCAGGTGCGGGATCGCCGCCTGGGCGAAGAGGACTGGGGCGCGAACATTGACATCAAGCATGGCTTGTAAGTCGGCCAATGCCAGGTCCGTTGTCATTCCAGCCGTTGCGATGCCCGCGCTATTCACCAGAATGTCGAGCCCTCCAAGGGTATCGACCGTCTCGGTGACGGCGCGGCGGATGGCTTCCGGGTCGGCGCTGTCGGCTTGGATGGCAAGCCCGCGCCGGCCTTTCTCCTCGACCGACCGGACCACCGCCGCCGCCCGATCCGCCGAGCGGTGATAGGTGAAGGCGACATCAGCGCCGTTATTTGCGAGCGCAACAGCGATCGCGGCTCCAATACCCCGCGAGCCGCCATTCACGAGCGCGCGCTTCCCAAGCAATTCCACAACCGTTTCCTTTATGCAGTGATCGATGCATAAATCGGTAGATCTATTGCTGCGCGCGGTCAACTGATTTATGCAGTGTTCGATGCACAATAAGGCTGCAACACCGCCAGCTTGTTCGACGTCGGCTCCCCGCACGCGCGGTCGGCCGCGGGAATTTGATCGCGTGGCCGCCCTCGCGGCCGCGACAAGGCTGTTCTGGATCAGGGGATACGAGGCGACCTCGATCGCCGATCTGACGTATGCCATGGCGATCGGGACAAAGAGCCTCTATGCAGCCTTCGGCTCGAAGGACGCGCTCTACGCAGAAGCGCTCAAATACTATTACACGACCTATGAGGGATTGGTTTGGACCCGTTTCCGCAAGGCTGCGACCGCGCGGGAGGCGGCTCTCGCATTTCTCCAGGATTCCGCCGTGGCCATGACAGGCGGAGATTGCGATCTGCCGCATGGGTGCATGGCGACGCTCGCCACGGTGGGCAGCGAAGGACATTCCGACCTCGCTGAGTTCATGCGAGCCACCCGCGCGGGTGGCTTCGATCTCCTCAAGGCTCGCTTCGACAAAGCAAAAGGCGACGGGGACCTCCTGGCCACTGCAGACACAACCAAGCTGGCGAGGTTCGTGCAGACCCTACAAAGCGGCATGGCGATACGCGCCCGTGACGGGGCGGATCGCGCCGAACTCGCGGCCGTCGCGGAAATCGCTCTGGCCGGCTGGGACCAAATCACGGCCACGATTGATCAAGGGGCACAGGACAAGGCCTGATCCTCCCTGCAGCGCGGGCTTATTACGTCAGGGACTGTCCGCGGTCGTGTCATGGAGCCAGCGGACCTTGCGACACTGAATGCGATAGACGGCAGACAGAGGCACATTTGCGAAGGTACCGCCCCAAATAGGTCGCCTTGAGGCTCAACCGGTCGAGCAAAGGACGCGATACCGGCTTCGGGGGTGCGCCAAGCGCCCACGGCGATACGGCTCATGCCGCTTCGTCCCGCGGGGAAGAGCGCCGCGTGCCAGCCGAACAGCCGCTCCGCGGTCAATGGCTGCTTATAGTTTTGCGTGGCATCGAGCATCATTTCCACGACGCCTTCGACATGGCGATCGGCGGAGACCAGGCCGGCAATATCCATGCCGAGGCGGCGGGCGATCGAGGAACGGACCTGTTCCCGGTCAAGCACCTCGCCTTCGATCTCGCTGGACTTCAGAACGTCTTCGGTCAGCACATGGACGACTTCCTCGCGAAGCGGGAAGCCAAGTGCCTCCATGCGGCCGATCAGCCGCCCCTGTCGATGTCGCACGGACGCGAGGCGCTGGACGAGCTTCTCATCGCTCCAGTACAGATCCGCCCAGTCAGTCAAACTATGGATACTTCATAATCACCGCGCCTTTCGCGGCGAAGGTGGCCGCCATCCGCCGCAAAGAGCAAGCATCATCACCGCACGATATCCGGCGATTAGCCCCCCCTAATCACCGCACCCTTACGCGCCGATTGGCTGGGGTGCCGTGCGCGAGTGAACGCGAATGCGGCACGCTAGCGGCGGCCAATCATTCGCCATGGTTCGTCAGACGCCGGGAACGCAGCCAAGTCGCTGACCCGGTCACATTAAAGGAGGTCTGGCATGAACACATGGAACGGCGGGATCGCAGACGGTAAGGCTGGACGATGAGCCAGACACCGGCCAGAGCCCCCTAAAGTACCGTCAGGCCAAAATCGGCCAACCCAAACGGTGAATTTTCCTTTATTCTCAAGGGAATAAGGTAAAAAAATACCGTCACAAGCTCTCTAAGCCCTGACGGCATATGCAATTCCGCGATGTCACAAAACACCCCATATCGTCAGTTCCGCCGTCGATCGCGAGGCTTGCCCGGCGATTGACGGCGAAAGACCGAGGATAGAATCTCTTTTTTTCAGTGTGTTACGGAGAGTGATCGGCGGCAATCGGCGGCGTCTGGCTAGCTAGAATCACTCCCACTCGATTGTTCGCATTATTGCTAACACGTTGAAATTGCTCACGTAAAAAATATCACTCTCAAAGACTACCGTCAGCTGTACCGTCTCGAAAGGCTGGCTGTTGATTTCATTGGGAAATTTCGGCGTTTTCGAGAAACGTACCCTTCGCCATCTATCGAGAGCGCCAGCTGTTTTGATCCTGCATCACGGTTGAGAAGGGCATCTGCCGTATGCGGCCTTCCCAATGGCCTGGGCAAGCCAGGTTGGCAACTGCGGCGCGGCTGACACGAGTTCGCTGAAGTCGGGCGGCGAGAGCGTGCGCTTCAATGTTCTCGAGGCAGTATCCGCGCTCTCCGGTCCCAGCCAGGCCAACGCCCTGATCGCGGTGCCAGCCGGTCGGTCCGCAAGGGCGAGTTGCCAGCGTGGGGCGTGTCGAAGCTCGACCACCTGCCTGCCGAAACTCATGGATCGCGAACGCCCCGAGGTAAGATAGACCGACCGGACTGGCACCTGCGTAGAAAGGCCGAGGATGTTGGCTGCGGCAGCGCCATTCGGAACAATGATTTCGCCTCGTTGCCTTGCAAATGCGTGGACTGCCTGCTCGATCGAAGGAGCCCTCGTGCCGTACCGACCGGTGACGGAGCTAACATACACACCCCGGCCCGCTCGGATCAGCCGGCCTCTCTCGGCAAGACGCGCCAGCGCCTGGTCCACAGCTGCACGTTTGCCGAGATGGAGCAGGCCTTTGGCGGAGACAGGAGTGCCCTCGGGCAATCCTCCCGCATGTGTCATGATCTGTTCTGTCAATCTCGGCATCGCCACTCTCTGTCAGAAATATATGCAGGTTTCTGACACTTCTCAACAGTGCGGCGACCGCCATGCGCGATCGATGTCTAACGTCATCCGACCACCTGCCGTCGCACTTTCTGCCAGACCTCGACACTGAACAACCGGCTCTTCCGTCATGTCATCTCCCCCAAGAATGGAGATGGATCATGACTAAAACTACAGATCGCCTACCCATCCTGATGGCGCCCTGTGACGATGGCAAACCGGTCGAAATGACAGAGCATGCTGGTCCGCCAACGGTTCTGACCGGACTGCCCAGGACGATCCGCCGACACGAGCTGCGTTTGGTCGTTCCGCTGTCCGACACCACGATTTACGACATGGAGGTCAGAGGCGAATTCCCGCGCCGGTTCTATCTTACACCGCGAAGCGTGGTGTGGGATCTCAGCGAGGTCGAGGCTTGGCTGAGACAGCGTCGTGCCGACAGCGATGCGGGACGCATCAGGAAGGCGCCTTCGCCCAATGTCCATCTTCGCAAGACTCGACCGGTGAAGGACCACTGAGCCCCCGATCGGGAAAGCTATCGCGCCAGATGGCGCGATAGCTTCACATTTGACTGTCGCTGAGCTCCCTCCCCCCGATGAAGCCACCGCTGGAATTCTTGGGCACGAGACGCTATATGACCATCTACATAGTCAGGAGCGTGACATGGACGCAATCAATCTGGCGGATGCCAAAGCCCATCTCAGCGAACTGGTCGACCGGGTCGAGGCGGGCGCTTCGATCGATATCACCCGCCGCGGCAAGCCGGTTGCGCGGCTCACTGCCGTGCCCAAGCCGCGCAAGGCGATCGATGCCGCCCTGCTCCAGTCGCTGACAGCAGCGATGCCGCCGCAGTCCCAGAGCGCCGCCGATCTCGTGCGCTCGATGCGGGATGGCGATCGCTACTGATGCTCTATCTCGACACGTCGCTGATCGTCGCGGCGCTCTCCAATGAAGCGATGACGCCGCGTGTTCAGGCCTGGCTGGTCGAGCAGGATCCGGCGCAGCTTCTGGTCAGCGACTGGACTGTCACCGAGATGTCGTCGGCCATGGCGATCAAGCTGCGGACTGGACAGATCAGCTTGGAGCAGCGAGCAGCGGCGCTCGCCATGTTCAACAAGCTGGTCGCAGAGAGCTTCACCGTGCTGCCCGTGACGGGCGGGCAGTTTCGGGCAGCGGCGCGGTTCGTCGATCAGCACAGCTTGGGGCTTCGCGCCGGTGACGCGCTGCATCTTGCCGTCGCGTCGGAGCATGGCGCCACAGTGCGTACGTTGGACCAGCGGCTTGCCGATGCCGGACCGGCGCTCGGTGTGCCGGCACAATTGCTGGCATGACCCGGGCCTCTTCCAGCATGGCCGCCCCACTTGCGAGCTGCCATGGCCGGTGACTGGTCCGACGAGTAGAACGACGCGATCGTGGCGGATTATTTCGCGATGCTCGCGGACGATATCGCCGGGCGGCCCTACAGCAATACCGAACATAACCGCCTGCTGCAGGTAGTGATCGATCGCCCGCGCGGTTCGATCGAACACGAGTACAAGAACGTCAGTGCGGTAAGTCTCAAGTTGACTCGGCAACGGATCCGAGCGCATCAAGAGCATCTCCCGCTGGCCGTCGGTGGGGGGCAGCGGCGAGCCTCATAGTGCCGCAAGATGCATGCGCGACCTCGGCTGTGCGCGCATCCCGCAGGTTCGATTCTCTCACCTCTAAAGTGAGCGTCCACTTTCTGCGCGTCCGCCGATGGTCGGCTCCTGCCGCATGAGTTCCGCGGTGTGAGGTAGATGTTCTAATTCGTGCTCAGTGTTGCAGCGGTCGGATTGTGGCAGGTCTATTCTACGGCAGGAGGGTGCCGAATCTCTCGAAGTCGTCGCTCGTCACGACGGTAGTTGGGCTCGATGAGACCGGGCTTGATGTACTCTCGTCAGATGGACATCAGCAGATTATGACTCTCGCCGTTGAGCGGAATACGAGTCGATCTGTCCGGGGATGGGGTGCGAACACCGTCGAGCACCGAATATAATTCCTCACGCTCGCCGATGGCGCGAACCTCGATCCTGCAGGCTGCCCCGCCAAGCGTCACGGTCGCCTCAAACCCGGGCCATGCCGAGGGGATGCAGGGGGCGACGACGAGGAAATCACCCTCCCGGCGTATGCCGAGGATGCCCTCGACGCCGGCCCGATGCATCCAGCCGGCGGAGCCGGTGTACCAGGTCCAGCCGCCGCGCCCGACATGCGGCGCTACGGAATAGATGTCGGCGGCGACGACATAGGGCTCGACCTTGTAGCGCTCCGCCTCATCGGGCGTGCGGGCATGGTTGATCGGGTTGAGCAGGGTGAAGAGATCGTGCGCCTTGTCGCCCGCACACTGCTTGGCGAAGGCGAGGATCGCCCACATGGCGGCGTGGCTGTACTGCCCGCCATTCTCGCGCAGCCCGGGCGGGTAGCCCTTGATGTAGCCTGGATCGAGCGGCGTCTTATCGAAGGGCGGAGTGAACAGTAGCGCGAGTTTGTCGCCCGACCGGATCAGGTAGCGCTCGAGCGAGGCCATGGCGGTGGCCGCGCGCAGGCTGTCGGCGGCGCCCGACAGCACCGCCCAGGACTGCGCGATGGAATCGATGCGGCACTCGCCGCTGTCCTTCGAACCGAGCCAAGTGCCGTCGTCGAAAGTGGCGCGGCGATACCACTCGCCGTCCCAGGCCGAGCGCTCAAGCGCCCGACGCACCGACGCCGCGTGCGCTCGCCAGCGCCGGGCGCGTTCGGGATCGCGCGCCTCCGCCAGCGGGGCGAACAGTTCGATGGTGCGGATCAGCAGCCAGCCGAGCCAGACGCTTTCCCCTCTGCCAGCCTCGCCGACGCGGTTCATGCCGTCGTTCCAGTCGCCGGTGCCCATCAGCGGCAGGCCGAGCTCGCCGGTGAGGGAAAGCGCATGGTCGAGGCCGCGCGCGCAGTGTTCGAACAGCAAGGCGGTCTCGTCCGCCGGCATCGGTTGGAAGAAGTGCTCGTGTTCCTCCGGCCGCAGTTGCGGTCCATCGAGATAGGGCACGCGCTCCTCCAAGATGGCGGTGTCACCCGAGCTGCCGATATAGGTTGCGGTGGCGAAGGCGAGCCATACATGATCGTCGGAGATACGGGTGCGCACCCCCTGGCCCGATTGCGGCAGCCACCAATGCTGGACGTCGCCCTCGACGAATTGCCGCCCGGCGGCGCGCAGCAGATGACCGCGTGTCTCCGCCGGCAGCGCCAGCGTCAGCGCCATGCCGTCCTGCAACTGATCGCGGAAGCCATAGGCGCCGCTGGCCTGATAGAAGGCGGAGCGCGCGGTGATGCGGCAGGCGAGCGTCTGGTAGAGCAGCCAGCCGTTCAGCATGATGTCCATCGCCCGGTCCGGCGTCTTCACCTGGACGGTGCCGAGCACCGCGTTCCAATGGGCTGTCACCGCGGCGAGTACAGCGTCGAGGTCAGCCTGGCGATAGCGCGCGAGCAGTGCCCGCGCTTCCTCCACCGACCCGCACTGGCCGATGAACGAGACGACCTCGATCGTCTCGCCGGCGCCGAGTTCGACCACCGTCTGCAGGGCGGCGCACGGATCGAGGCCAGCGCCGGTCGCGCCGGACAGAGGCACCCTGCTTGCAAGGCCGAGAGGCGACGCGGGCCCGCCATCGCGGCCGATGAATTCGGTGCGGTCCGCGGTCCAGGCGGTCTGCCGCCCGGCGAGGTCGGCGAAGGCGACGCGGGAGCCGAATGTGGAACTCCAGCGATTGCGTGCCAGCATCGCACCGCTCTGCTCGTCGATTTCCGTGGTGATGAACGGAGCGGAGGCTCCCCGCGAGGTGCCAAGCACCCATTCCGCATAGACGGTTACGGAGAGCCGGCGCGGCCGACCGGAAAAATTGGCGAGTTTCAGCCGCGAGATCTTGATCGGATCGTCGGGCGGCACGTAGTGGAGCAGGTCGAGGGCTATGCCGTTCGCCTCATGCTCGAAGCGGCTGTAGCCGAAGCCGTGCCGCGCAACATAGGTGCCGTCGCCTCGGATCGGCTGCGCGGTCGGACTCCACAGATCGCCGCTCTCCTCGTCCCGGACATAGATCGCCTCGCCCGCAGGATCGACGACGGCGTCGTTCGACCATTGGGTAAGCTGATTCTCGCGGCTGTTCTGCGCCCAGCTATAGCCGCTGCCGTCGGCGGATATCTGGAAGCCGAAGCCGGCATTGGCGACGACATTGATCCAGGGTGCCGGCGTCGTCCGATCCTGCGCGAGGATAGTTACATATTCGCGCCCGTCCTTGTCGAAGCCGCCCAGGCCGTTGAAGAATTCGAGCGGGGGCGGCTCGCGCGGCGGCACGGGAACGTGCATCGAGGTCAAGGCCCGCGCCCGGCGCTGGACGGACGGAGGATTCGACGGCCGGGGCAGAAGACGGGCGAGATGGTCGGCGATGGTGCCGCGACGTGCCGCAAGGACGATGCGGGCGACCGAGCGCAGAAGGGCACGTGACTCGACGCTCATGAGATCGGAACGCAGCACATAGACGGAACCCTGCGCCGGTTCCGTGCCGAGCAGCGGGCGCGACGCGTTGGTCCGCACCGCTGCCTCGATGGCGATCTGCAGGTCCTGCACATAGGAGGAGGCGCGCTCGTTGACGATGACGAGGTCGACGGCGAGGCGCTTCATGCGCCAATATTCATGGGCGCGCAGCAATTGGCGCACTTGGGCGATGTCCTCGATATCGTCGATCCGCAGCAGCACGATCGGCAGGTCGCCGGAGATGGAATGCTGCCAGAGGCCTGATTGCGGCCCGGCTCCGCGAAGGATCGTCTCCGAGGGCGACCTGAAACGTCCATCGGCATAGAGTAGGGGAGCGGCGAGCCGCTGGAAGTCGGCCGCTTCCTCCACATTGACGTCAAGATGCCGAAGCTGGACCTGCGCCTGTGTCCACGCCAGGGTCTTGGCGCGGTCGAACGCACTGCGATCATGATGCGTGTCGATGAGGTCGAGGAGTTCCGCCCGCGACGAGGCCACCACGGTCCAGAAGGCGACGCGTGCGACCTTGCCCGGCGCGATGCGCACGCTCTGGCGCAGCGAGAAGATCGGGTCCAGCACCGTCCCCACGGTGTTCGACAGCGACAGGCCGCCCGACATGGCGGCCGCCGTTCCCACGTCGCGCCCGCGGCCGATGAAACGGGCACGGTCGGTCTCGTATTGCGGGGCGGCCGCGACCTCGCCTTCCACCACTGCGAAATGTGCCGCCCATATCTGCGGCTCGCCCGGCGTCCGCAGCCGTCGCGTAGCGAGGAGGGCGCCGAATTCCGGTAGATGCTCGGTCTCGACGAACATCTTGGCAAAGGCCGGGTGGGCATCATCGGTGGCCGGCGTGGTCAGGACGAGCTCGGCATAGGAGGTCAGCTCGATCTTCCGGGTCAGCCGCCCGCTATTGGTCAGTGAAACCCGCCGGACCTCGCCATTGTGCTCGCCGGAAACGATGACATCCATCGTCGTGGTCAGGCCGACATCGTGGCAGATGAACTCGGCATGGTCCTCGCCGAACACGACGTCGCTTTCGCTGGCGCCGCCCGCCATCGGCTGGGTGGTAGCGGACCAGACGCTGCCGTCCCTCATGTCGCGAAGGAAAACGAATGAACCCCAGTCGTCGCGGGTGGCGTCCTCGCGCCAGCGCGTCACCGCGATATCGCGCCAGCGGCTGTAGCCGCCGCCGGATGCCGTCATCATGACGGCGTAGCCGCCATTGGAGAGCAGATGCGTGACTGGAGCGCCGGCCGTGGGGGCGATCAGGCGGCGCACCGTCGCTGCTTCGCTGCGGGCGTCGACGGCAGCGGCCCGGACCTCCTCGGCGCGCGGGCGGGCCACGACGACGTCGCGGGGCGAGCGCTCCTGCAGCAGCAGCTCGCTTGCCCGGATCATCGGCTCGCGATGGAATCGGTCGCGCATCTCGCCGCCCAGCAGCGTGTTGGCGATGGCGACGATGGTCATGCCCTGGTGATGGGCCATGAAGCTGCGGACGATGGCGACGTTTTCGTCTTCCGGCAGCCGCGAACGGGTGAAGTCGAGCGCCTCATAGAAGCCGTAGCGGCCCTGCGCCCCCAACTCGGCGAGGCGAGCATAATTCTGCCGCGCGCGCTTGGGATCCGCCATGCTGGCGAGGCCGGTCGCATAGGGCGCGACCACCACACTCTCCGAGAGCCCACGCTTGAGGCCGAGGCCGGGCACGCCGAAATTGGCGTACTGATAGGTAAACTCGATGTCGCGCGCATTATAGGCGGATTCCGACATGCCCCACGGAACGCCCAGCGACCGGGCATAGGATTGCTGCCGCTCGACCACCAGGCGGTTGGTCTGTTCGAGCACGCTGCCGGCCGGTGCGCGCATCACCAATGAGGGCATGAGATATTCGAACATCGATCCCGACCAGGAGATCAACGCCGAGCCGTTGCCGAGCGGCGTCGCCAGCCGACCGAGCCGGAACCAGTGGCGGGTCGGCGCGTCGCCCTTGGCGATGGCGAACAAACTGGCGAGCCGCGCTTCGGAGGCCAGCAAGTCGTAGCAGCTCGGGTCGAGACCGTTGTCTGCCAGCGAATAGCCGATGGAAAGCAGCTTCCGCTCGGGATCGAGCAGAAATGCAAAGTCCATCTCCATCGCCATGGTTCGGGCCGTGTCCGCAAGCGCGGTCAGCCGCGCCTTCGTGGCGGCCGGTGCCGGGAACTGGAGGCGGTCACGCTGGTGTTCGCTCACCGCCCTGCCGATCGCCTCGATCCAGTAGGCGATGTCTGTCGAGCCATCCTCCGCTGTCGCCGGGACGATCTCCTGCGCAATCCTGTGGGCCCTGTCCGCGAGCCGCTTCAGAACGGGTGCCGTCGCCTCCAAGGTCTGCACGCCGTTCAGCTGCGCGTCGATCTCGTCCAGACACCCAGCCAGCGCCTGTCCCCGCGGACTGCCCGCCGTAGGCAGGGCCGTCATCGCCTCGCGCGCCAGTGCCAGCGCGTCGGCTATGCCCGCGCGGGCGTTCACGCCGACAGGGGCATCCGTCCACTCCTCGCAGGCATTGGCCAGCGTGATGAGATGGCCGGCGAGATTGCCGCTGTCGACGGACGAGACATAGGCCGGCGGCAGCGTGGCGAGGTCTTGCGTCCCGTACCAGTTGAAGAAGTGCCCGCGATAGCGGGGCAACTGCTTCAAGCTGGCGAACGTTGCTTCAACCCGCTCGATGGTCTCGATGGTGCCGGTCCAGCCGAAGTCGCGGGCGGCGACTGCCGAGAGCAAATAGAGGCCGATATTGGTCGGCGAGGTCCGATGGGCGACGATCGGTTTCGGCTCTTCCTGGAAATTGTCCGGCGGCAGCATGTTCTCGGCCGGCGTAACGAAGGTCTCGAAATAGCGCCATGTGCGCCGGGCGATTAGGCGCAGGGCGCGGGCGTCGGCATCCGCGAGATTGAGGCGTTGCGGCACCTTGGGTGAACGGCTCGCCCATTGCGCCATGAGCGGCGCGCCGAGCCAGAGCAGGGCAAATGGTAGGATGAGCGGCCAGGAGGTGGGCGCCAGGACAAGCGCGCCTGCGGTCATCACAAGGGCCAGCAAGGTGCCGCTGGCCATCTGCCGATAAAAGCCGAGGACGTCCAGCCGCGGGACTGCGGAGGACTTCGCGGCCGTCGTCCACTCCAGCAGGTGGCGTCGCGTCACCAGCAGCCGCACCAACGTGCGCATCACGGCGTCGCCCGCCCGCCATGCCTGATCGGCGAGAAAGACGAGCGACAGCGATGTCTGGGCGGCGGCGAGCCGCAATTCGGCTGCCAATCTGGCGAGGTGGCTGCGCACCCGTATGTCGGGATGGCGAGGCAACACCGAGGACGCGATCGGCAGGACGGCGGGAACCATGATCGTCATGATCATCAGCAAGGTGCCGACGAGCGCCGCCGGCATGGGAAACAGCCAGCACAGGCTCAGCCCCAGCAGGCTCAGCGGGGCCAGCGTGGCGCGGCGCAGATTGTCGAACATCTTCCAGCGGCCGACCGGCGTCAGCGCGCGCCGTCCCGCCCCCACGCCGCAAATCCACGGAAGCAGCTGCCAGTCGCCGCGCATCCATCGATGCTGCCGCTTGGCGACGACGTCGTAGCGCGAGGGGAACTCCTCCACGACCTCGACATCCGAGGCGAGGCCGGCGCGGGCGAACACGCCTTCGAAGAGATCGTGGCTGAGCAGCGTGTTCTCCGGGATACGGCCGGCGAGAGACGCCTCGAAGGCATCGATGTCGTAAATTCCCTTGCCGGTGTAGGAGCCTTCGCCGAACAGGTCCTGATAGACGTCGGAGACCGCCGCGGCATAAGGGTCCATGCCACCGCCGCCGGAGATGACCCGCTGATAGAACGAGCCCTCGCTGCCGATAGGAAGCGAGGGAGTAACGCGCGGCTGGAGTATGCCGTGGCCGCCGACCACCCGTTGCCCGACGGCATCGAATTTCGGGCGGTTCAGCGGATGCGCCATCTTGCCGACCAGCCGGAGCGCGGCGTCGCGCGGCAGCCGGGTGTCGGCATCGAGCGTGATGACGTAGCGCACATCCTGCGGGACATGCGGGATCCGGCCACCGACGGGCAGGAAGGAGGTGTCGTCCGCGCCGCGCAGCAGGCGGTTGAGTTCATGCAGCTTGCCGCGCTTGCGTTCCCATCCCATCCATTTGCCTTCGCCTCGGTCGAACCGGCGACGGCGGTGCAGCAGGAGAAAGCGGTCACCCGTAGGGCCTGGGCCATAGCGCAGATTTAACTGCTCGATGCCCTGCTCTGCGAGCTCCAACAGCGCCGCATCGCCCGGCAAGATCTCGGAATCGGCGTCTATACCGTCCGACAGTAGGACGAAGGTAAGATCGCCGCCGACCCCGGAGAGAAAGTGGACCTCAAGCCTGTCGATCTGCTCCTGCAGGTCGGCTTCGCTGGTAAGCAGTGTCGGCACGGCGACGAGGGTGCGAAGGGACCCTGGAACGCCATCCGCCAGCTCGAGGCCGGGCAGGATGGCGGCGCCGAACATCCATGCCACGCTCCGGTTCACCAGCGCGGTCGCCACCTCGCTCGTCGGGACGAAGCCGACGAGGGCGAAGACGGCCAGCCAGCTCCCGGAGAGACCGGCCGCGGAGAGAGCCCAAAGTGCCACCCCGATCAGACTGAGCGTGACGGCGAGGATGGCGCCGACATATCCGCCAATGCCGAGGCGAATGCTGACGCGGCTCAAGCGCAGCCGAGGTGGCGGGCGGAAGTGAATGGCCTGTTCGAACGCGCGCCGCCCTTCGGCGATGAGATGGTAGCCGGGATCCTCTGTGGGGTCGGCGTCCACATGCTCCTGTGCCGGAGACGCCGCCAGTGCCGCGACCTCCAGCGCGCGCTTGGCGATGTCAAGCTCTGACAGCTCGGAGCCGCGGGCGAGTTGCTCGATCGCGCTGCGGTAGAGATTGCGGGTGGGGAAATCCATCGAAGCGAAGGCACTGCCGGCTCGCAGTCGGTCGTCGACCAGGCTAACGCTCTCGAACAGGTCGGCCCAATCGATGTCGGAAATCAGCCGCATGCTGGTGATGACGTTTCGCACGCTTACATTGGAGGCGCCGAGCCGCTGTTGAGCATGCTGCACAACGCCGTCGACCGAAGCGCCCTGGGCTGCCAGCCGTGCCTCCAGCCATCCCAGTGCCGGCGTCGTTCGCGGGTCCTGGTCCCGGAGCCGCTTGACCAACTGAGCGGCGAAGACCTCATCCAGCGGCCCCGGCGAGCGGGTCAGGATGTCCGCTTCGAGCGCTGAACGCGCTTCGCCCGAGATGAAAAGCCGGTCGGCCAGCAGGTCGGCTTCCCGGCGTGATCGGCGCCCGGTGGTGATCTGATCGGCGAGCCGGCGCAGGTTCTCGATGAGCACGATGCGCAGCGTGATCGCCACCGCCCACAGCTCGCCGATCGTCAGCGGCTGGACCTGCTGGTACGCCCCGATGAAGCGGCGCAGCGCCTCGGGATCGAAATGGCTGTCCGTGTGCGCGACATAGGCCCAGGCGAGGCCCAGCACTCGCGGGTAACCGGCGAACGGCCCTTCGGCGAGCTTCGGCAATTGTCGGTAATAGCCGGACGGCAGGTCGTCTCGAATCTCGCGTATCTGCTCTTCGACGAGATGATAATTGTCGAGCAGCCATTCGGCGGCGGGCACTACGCTCCGCCCGGCTTCGGCATCGGCCGCCGTCGTACGATAGGCGGCGAGCAGGACGCCGGCATTGTCTTTCAGCCGGGCATGCAGGGAAGCGACGGAAGGCGGGCGCAGGGTGATCGGCTGCGCTGCGGCGAGGCTTCGTGCGTGCTGCTCCAGCCGCTCGGCGCCGAACAGTTCCTCGCGGATCGGAGCCGGATCGTTCCAGACGGAGCCCTGCCAGGCGCGGCTGCGCAGTTGCAGGGCATAGCGGCGAAGATCAGCGATCGGATTCATCTATGCCTTCCGGTGCGGAGTGGCGCGAGAGGCATGGCCGACGGCCGAGGGGCGGACCTTCGCTCAGGTGGGTCCGAGGCCGGGCTACGGCGCGAGGCGGGCGGCATCCCGGTCGGCGCGCCATTCGGCGGCGGCGGGCAGATCGCCGGCGACATCGACATGGGCGGCGCCGTCGCAGCACGAGGGAAGGCGCTTTTCGGAGAAGCGCAGCTGCAGCAGCCGGCCATCGACGGTGCGCAGCCGCAGGTCGGCGCGGCCAAACACTTCCCGCAGCACGACGGTGGGCAGGCGGATCTCGCCGCAGCTCGTCACCTGTCCGCCGCTGGAGAGATAGCCGTCGAAATCATACTGCGTCGGGGCAACCAAGGTGTTCCCGCAAAGGAGACGGCCGGTGCCGCTTAGTCCGCCGAGATAGTCCATGGCCGATGTCTCCCTGAGATTTGACCCACGATCACGTCTTGAGGTCAGCTTCCAGTGCCCTCGCCAGTTCCTCGGAATTGATCGTGAAGACCTGGATGGAGCCGGCAACGGCAATGGCGGGCGTGTGCAGCATCGTCGCTGAGCGCCGATAGGCCAGAAAGGTGAGGTCGGGGATCTCTTCCTCGTCGATCACCAGCCGATAGGTCCCCGCAGGCTGCCTGCTTTCGAGCGCGCTGAGCTTGAACGGATGCCTGAAGGTGACCGTGGTCTCCCGGGTTCGGCTGTGCATGGCGCGGCCTCAGCCCTTCTTCTTCGGCAGCGCCACAGAGGTCGGCATTCCCTTAGAAAGGGCGGGCGCTGCCACGGGCTCCTTGATCTTCTTCGGCTTCTTGGCTTCCCGATTGCCGCGTACCTGACCCTTGGCCATGAGCACTTCCTCCCTATCGCGTTGACATATGTCTTCAGAAAGCGAAGGCCCCGCGACCTTGGGAAGGCGCGGGGCCGAAGAGCGCGGAGCGCCTCAGTCGCTGCGGCATCGCTCAACCGGCCGCCAGTACATCCGTGGTCGGCCGGGAAGGCGACGCGCTACCGGCGACGTCCGAAGTCAGGCTTCGGACAGTCGGCGATCAGCTAAGTGAGTGAAGCTTGTCCGCGGACATCTTCCCGCTGCGCTGATCAGAGACGAGCTCGAAGCCCACCTTCTGACCTTCACGCAGGTCGCTCATGCCGGCACGCTCAACAGCGCTAATGTGAACGAAGGCGTCGCTGCCACCGTCATCCGGCGCGATGAATCCAAAACCCTTCTGGGAATTGAACCATTTTACGGTTCCCGTGGTCATGGGAAACCCTTTCATAATTGTATTTTGGCTTGCCCGCACGGATGCGCGCCGTCGAAATCGCATTTTCAGGAAAATAGAACCTGTGGCGCGGAAGCATTTTCCGCGCGGAGAGCGTTCTTATCGCCGTGTATCGACTAGACTAATATGCGCTTCGACGAAAATATTACAAGGGTAGACGGATTTTTAAATACCGAAGCTCAGGATTTGACGGCGGCTCATCCGTAGATTTCGTTCATTTCACGGAAGGAAATGAGCCGTCCCTGGCGCTGGTCCCACAGCGTCAGCCGCACGCAGCCGAAGCTCTCCCACAGCGTCAGGCGGCCAATGTCGCGCAAGTCCGGGTGGTCGCGCAGCACTTCCGGCAAGCGGTAATAGGGAATGCGGCTGCACAGATGATGTACATGGTGCATGCCGATATTCGCGGTGAACCAGCGCAGCACGCCGGGCAGGTCGTAATGCGAGCTGCCATGCAGCGCCGCCTCGTGGAATTTCCAGTTCTCGTTGGCGGCCCAGTGCGTGCCTTCGAACTGATGCTGCACGTAGAACAGCCAGACGCCGGCGGCCGCCCCCAGGATGACGATCGGCAGGTGGACCAGCAGGAACGGCCCGATGCCGAAGGCCCACATCAGCAGGCCGGCGGCGACGGCGATGCCCAGATTGGTCGTCATGGTGCTGATCCACGGCTCCCAGCCCTCGCCGACAACCCCGAGCGGCAGGCGGCTCTGCAGCAGGAAGACGTAGATCGGGCCCACGCCGAACATCACCAGCGGGTTGCGGTAGAGCCGGTAGCGCAGCCGCCCCCAGCGCGAGCGCGCCCGATATTCCTCCACCGTCAGGGTATCGACGTCGCCGATGCCGCGCCGGTCGAGATTGCCGGAGCTGGCGTGATGGCTGGCATGGCTGCGCTTCCAGTAATCATAGGGCGTCATGGTCAGCACGCCGATCACCCGGCCGGTCCAGTCATTGCCGCTCCGGTTACGGAAGAAGGAGCCGTGGCCGCAATCGTGCTGGATCATGAACAGGCGGACGAGAAGCCCGGCCGCGGGAACGATGAGTAGCGCGTAGAGCCAGAACTGCTCCAGCTTCAACGCCGTCAGCATGGCGCTCCAGGCGAGCGCGAAGGGAAGCGTCGTGATTGCCAGTTCAATTATGCTTCGGCGCGTGCTCGACTGCCGATAGGCTTGCAGCTTCCTGAGCCAGGTAAGCGCTTCCGGTTCAGGTGATCTCACTTCAGCAGCGGTGGACATCGGGCTCTCGATCTTGTGCCTGGGCACCAGCGAAACGCTTGGTCTCCTGGAGCGTTGTTAAAGGTAACGAATGGGATCAACCACTATGCCACTTTATCGGTTTAGGCTTACGGGGCAGGATCAAGAAAACCCAGTCGAACTGCCTGACGATGACGCCGCTTGGGCGCAGGTCTGGGCTTTATGTGGCGAAATTCTAACAGGCGTGAACGCAAATCTTCCAAGCGGCGCGGATTGGCAGATTACCGCGACAGACCATCACGGGCAGGACGTGGGATCAATTCGGATCGTGGCTTCACGGCGCCAGCGACCATCGTCGTAAATGTGCTCAGCCGAGCGAACGTGAATGAGCCACCGCACCACCCTCGTCTTCCCAGCGAGCAACAGCGGAGCGGTCGGAGCCGGCAATCGAATGATTGGGTTCCATCGGTTGCGCGCCGTTTTTGTACCTGTGCAGGAAGCGCGCTATCTGCCCCCGCAAGGCGGCCGTGTTGCGCAACTCGCCCACAGTGCCCGCGCTGTCAAACAGCTGCCGCTGTATCGTCGAAGGGATGTCATTCCATTGCAAGACAAGCGCTGCTCCCAGGCAACGAAGTACATGCTCGTCCTCGGAGACAGGCGCCACGCCAGCGGATGGGTCAACATCTGCGTGCAGTGCCTTATCGTAGTTATTCTTGAGCCACGCCTCGTTATCGGCAAGGTCGGCGGCGCTCTTTTGAAGGAGACGAAGCCTGACAATCTCGTTCGAATTGTCCGTAAGATTGGCGAGACTCTCGCATTCATCCGCCACATTCAGATATTCTTTTGTAATAAACATTGAACTATTCCTTGTGTTATTCGTATCAATGCGCGATGTTAGCCTTGACCGTGCAATGAAAGGTGAGTCGCGCTACCCTCCACAGTGCCAGGCCGGCAATCACTCGGCTGCATTCGCCCGAATTCGTCGGTCGTTGTAAGTACATTGGACGACGCGAAAGCATCGCAGCGCATCTCGTACGCCAGCACGCCTTGTTGTTCATTTCCGATGCAAATCTCGGCGAAAGCCGGGGCTCGAGATTTACGGATCGGGGATATGGCGGCGATCCGAATAATTCTCGGCACATTCTATAGAGGTGATAAATCACACTATAGATTATTTTCCGGATTGTAATCACACATGTGCGTGTATCGCGAGAGAGGTAAATCTGGCCCTTCCCGCGAGGGCGCGCGGAGCCATTGTTGATGCGGGAAATCGCGGTGCAAACGGACATATGCCGCGATTCATCCGTCATCCGCAAAATTGGCTTCGTTGATCGGGCGGTGTGGGACTGCAGGCTTCTTCCTGTCGATTGGTGCAGCTGTATGAGCGTCGGGTTAGGAATCGCGCCGATGACTGATTGTCACCGCAGTACCTGGGGCTGCATCGCTCAGTTGGATTTCACCTCGCAGATTCCTGGCGAGCGCCTCGATGATCCCGGTGCCTAGGCCCGCCTTGGCGGCAACGCTTCCTGTCGGCATGCCGATGCCGTTGTCGCGCACGGAAAGAGTCCACTCGCTGCCTGTCGAGCGATAGCCGATCTCAATCCTGCCCATCGGCTGATCCGGGAAGGCATGCTTGAGCGCGTTGATGACGAGTTCGGTCACGATCAGCCCCAAGCTGATAGAAACGTCCGCTTCCACCGCGCTGTCATCCACCGTCACCTCTATCGAAAGTCGGTCTGGGTCCGAGATCATCGAAGCGCCGAGGCTTTGGCAGAGTTGCGTCAGATAGGTGCGCAGCTCGACATTTCCTCCCGCGGATGTCGAGAGATGCCTCTGCACGGTGGCGATCGACATGACCCGGTGATGGGCATTGTGCAGGTGTCCGCGCGCTTCCTCGGACTGAACCCGACGCGCGCTCTGCATCAGGACGCTCGCAATGATCTGCAGACTATTCGCGACCCGGTGCTGGACCTCTTTCATGAGAATGGCTTTTTCTCTAATGAGGTCGTCTTTCAGCCGGGCTTCGGCGCGCATGGCCGTGACGTCGGTCACCGCCATCAGCAGTCGAACACGATCCGTATCGCCGTCATCAATGGTCCGCGCGTTGATAACCAGTTGCCGTGTGTTCCGGTTTGGGCGCCTGAGGTCAATTTCATAGGCTTCGATCTGCGCGCTTCCCGACGCGGTCGCCCGCAGCAGCGAGGCGAGCTGGGGCATTGCCCACTCGCCGTCTCCAAGCTCGCGGAGCCGTTTGCCGGGGATCGTCGCGGGATCTATTTCGAAGGTCCGGCAGAACGATGTGCTCGCGGCGATGACCGTCTGGTCCTCCGACAGGAAGAGCAGAGGCTCGTTTGATGAGACCACGACGGCAAGCGTGCTCGCCGCTTCGAAATGGACGATAGGTGCTTTGGACATGAAAAGGCCCTCAAGGGCCGGAGACTCGCGAGGCAAGCCATTGCTCGGCAGGAACGCCATCAAACGTAGCCCTTAAGCCTGGCGCTCTATACAAATCCTACCACGTCGGATCTGTATTGGTGCGACAATTATTCGGCATATCTCCGCTGCTCCCAAAGAGGCAGCAGACGTTCTTCGGGTTCATCCTCCCCCTGGGCTAGATAAGCTCGCCGACGGCGATCCTAACACCCGCGGGATGCCGCCCTTCGAGACTGTTCCAATCTTCTCGTCGTCGCGTCCGCAGATCGTGGCGCCGTCGAGCTTATCGCCGATCAGGCGCATATTCGCCGCGCTCCGGTTTGGCCATCCTTGGTAATCGAACGACAGGGCGCCACATGCGGTGGATACTGGCCCGATCTACCTTCCATCCGAGGCTCGGAAGCGGTCTCGGCTCACATGTCATCAAGCGGTTCTGCAAACGTCCGGCTGACGCGAGGGAGATGCAGTGAGTGTCCTGAAGATTCATCATAGAACAACGTATTGCTACAACAGGCCCGTGAGCTTGCGGCCGCATCAGATGATGCTGCGTCCCCGCGAGAGCCGGGAGCTTCGTCTGCGTTCGATCGACCTGACGATCACCCCCGGTGCGGTCGTGACGTGGGCCCATGACGTCGCCGGCAATATGGTGGCAACGGCGACCTTCCACGAGATGACTGACAATCTGGTTATCGAAAGCTTCGCCGAGATCGAGCTCGATGCCGTCGCATGGCCGGTGTTCGACGTCGCCGTGTCGGCCATCTCCTATCCCTTCCAATATAGCGCGGACGAATGGACGGACCTGGGAGCCCTGACAACGCCTCAATATCCCGATCCGGCGGGACGGCTGCGAACATGGAGCCTGGCCTTCGTCCGCGGCGAGCCGACGGACACGCTTGCGCTGCTGAAGGACATCAACGCAGGCGTACTGCCATGGATCTCCTATCAGGGACGCGACGACGAGGGTACGCAGTCACCGGTCCACACGCTGGAGCGCGGCTGGGGATCGTGCCGCGACATGGCCGTGCTCTTCGTCGAGGCCATGCGGACCCTGGGCTTCGGCGCGCGGATCGTCTCCGGCTATCTGCATAATCCATCCCAGGAGCTTGTGGGAACGATGGGCTCGGGATCAACTCACGCCTGGGCGGAGGTCTATGTTCCCGGAGCGGGCTGGATCACTTTCGATCCGACGAACCGCAGTGTGGGCGGCGCCAACCTCATTCCGGTTGCCGTTGGCCGCGATATTCGGCAGGTGATGCCCGTGACCGGTGAATTCTTCGGGATGAGCGATGCGTTCGACGCGATGTCGGTCGAGGTTTCCGTCCGGGCGTAGACGCAATGGAGCACCACCCTGTGGTCAGCTGCCGCGCATAGGGCGCTATGGCGTTCTGCGAGACGTCAGCAAGCTCAACGCCAGGAATCCCGCTGCTGCCGAGATGATGGAGGCGCCGAGAATGCCGAGCTTGACCGAGTCCAGAAGCGTGGGCTCGAAGGCAAGTTCGGCGATGAAAAGCGCCATGGTGAATCCGATCCCGGTCAGCAGGCTTCCAGCCGCCAGCAGGCCCCACGACAGCTCGTCTGGACGAACCCCCAAGCGGAGCTTCACGGCAAGAATGCTGAAGAGCACAACTCCGGCGGGCTTGCCGACCACGAAGGCCGCGACGATCGCGGTCGTAAGAGGGACATCGAAGGTCGCCGCGGCCATCGGCACGCCGGCATTGGCGAGGGCAAAGAGCGGCATCACGGCGAACGCCACCCAGGGATGGAGAGCGATCTCCAGCCGCTCGATTGGCGACAGCGCTTCGCGCGTGGCGACGCCCGCTCGATGGAGGTCGCTGCGCGCCGCCGCATCCCCGCTCCAGTGATCGCCGGGAGGATAGGCGACCACGCGGTCAAGGATCGCGTGCAAACGCGTGTCACTCACCCAGCTCCGCGCCGGAGTCATCAGTCCAAGGATCACGCCGGTAATGGTCGCATGGATTCCCGAGGCATCGAACGCCAGCCAGATGCCGCCGCCTACCGCGAAATAGACGAGAATATTGCGCACTCCCAGGCGCGAAATTCCAGCCACCACGGCAAGTCCGATCCCGGCGGCACCGAGAGCAGCCCAGTTCAAGGTATCGCCATAGCCAATCGCCACGACCAGGATGGCACCCACATCGTCAAAGATCGCGAGCGAGAGCAGGAACAGCCGTAAGCTCTCCGGAATGCGCGAGCCGAGCATCGCCAGGCTACCGATGACGAAGGCCGTGTCGGTGGACATGACGGTGCCCCAGCCGCTCGCGCCCGGCCCGCTGCCAACCACGAGCAGGAATACCCCGGCCGGTATCAGCATCCCGCCGAAAGCAGCTGCCAAAGGCAGGACGGCGACACGCGGATTGCGCAGTTCGCCAAGCACCAGCTCGCGTTTCAGCTCGAGCGCGATGACGAAGAAAAACAGAGTCATCAGCCCGTCGTTGATCCAGTGCTGCAACGAACGGGAGAGCTCGACCTCGCCGAGCCGGACCCCCGCCGGCATATCCCACAAGGCGAGAAACGAGGCCGACCACGCCGTGTTGGCGAGAAGCAGTGCGAGAAGCGTGCTCAGCAGCAGAACCAAGCCCGCCATCGCCTCGATGCGCAGGAAGCGCATGAAAGGCCGCGTGAGCCGGTCGGCCGGTTCTCTGGGAAGCCGCGCAAGGCTCTCGTTCATTCGACAAGCCTCCTCTAGCTTCTGATCGCCTCCGGGCCGGGTCCTTTACATCTATGCCGGCCCCTGCACCTCGTAGGTCCAAACCCGGAACGACTTCAGAATATGAGGGCCGAAGGAGTTGATCAGCGGGATGTCGGCGGCATCGCGCCCCCGGGAGATCACGATCCTGCCGATGCGCGGCAGGTTGTTGCGAGGATCGAAGGTGTGCCAGGCACCGTCGAGAAAGACCTCGATCCACGCACTGAAATCCATCGGGTCGACGACCGGCACGCCGATATCCCCCAGATGCCCGTTCACATAGCGCGCGGGGATGTTGAGACAGCGACAGAAGGCGACGGCGAGATGGGCAAAGTCGCGGCACACGCCGACCCGCTCGTGGAAGGTCTCGAAAGCCGACCGCGTGGAGCGGGCCTGCATGTAATCGAAGCGGATGTGATTGTGCACGAAGTCGCAGATCGCCTGCACACGGCCCCATCCGGGTGGCAGCGTACCGAACATGTCCCATGCCGTTTGGCTGAGGCGGTCGGTCTCGCAGTAGCGGCTGCCCAGCAGATAGACGAGGGTATCGTCCGGCAGTTCCGGCACCGGCATCTCCCGGGCGGCCGGCAGCACTGGGTCCGGCCTGCCGTCATCCTCGATCGTGGCATCGCCCCAGATCATCAGGTCGCCGGCCGGCGCGACGAGCCGCCGGCATCGGTTGCCGAACAGATCGCGGTAGGTCGATGTCGGGACATCGGGCGTGGTGAAAAATGTCTCCGCCGCACGGATATCGTCGGCGCGGTCCTCATGGACGGACAGCAGGCAGACGAGCGCGGTCGGCTGCTGGCAGGTCAGCGTTATCTCATAGCCGTAGCGGATCAGCATGAAGGATTCCTGGGAGCCTCGATCCGTCTAACGGATATCGGCGGCGGTGAGAATGTAAGGGGCGCGGTGTCCGTTCGAATAGGCCTTGGACGCGGCTGCATAGATTGAGCTTCGCCGAGCGTCGAAAGCGGAAAGGCAGGCCGTTTCCGATGCCTCCGACACGAACAATTGGGTTGCTGGATTTACCAGCGCGCCGACATCGACCAGGAACGCAACCTCGAACATGCCGTCATAGCCGGTGAACCGGACGGCGTTCCGCGCCTTGTCGAGGCTGCGGCTTGGGTTGGGGAAAGCCAGTGTCATGGCGGCCCTGCCATGGTTGCAGATGCGTCGCTCCGTAAGAACGGGCCCGGGAGCTGGTTCACGGCGAAGGCCTTTTCTCTTGCCCCAGTGCAGCGTCGAAGGCGCAGGAATGAAGCGTGCGGCCGTCCTCGTCGACGATCGCCAAGGCATCGGGTCGCTGCGGCATGTCGAGCGACTGGGCCAGCGACCGCGCCATCCCGATCGCAGTGTCGAGATCGGCTGCGTCAACGGTTTCGCGGCCGACGACCGCATGAGCGTCGTCCCGTTCGCGGGTGCGATAGAATTCGATCACGAACTTCATCATGTCCGGTTCCGCAGAGGCCGGCGCTCAGCGCTGGAACGTCCTGTCGACGAGCGCCGCGTTCTCGCTCGGCTCATCTGCGCGGACCATTTCCAGACTGTCTTCCGTTGCCACCCGTTCGTGCTGCTCGCGCTCGTTGCGGATGCGGTACTGCAGCGAATTCCCGCTGGGCGGCAGCTTGCCGGTGACACGATAGATATCGCCGAACCGCGAGGTGAAGACAGTGTATCCGCCCCTGAGCCGGACGCTCTGCCCGACCGTGAAGAGGTGCGTGGTCGGCTCGCTGTGGATTGCACGGGCACTTCGTTGCGGAATGCTTTGAGCAGCCATGATAGTTTGTGATCCTTTTCAAGCATTTATGGCGGTTCGCCGCCGGACCCGGATAACAGTCGACGGGGCCGGTCAGGTCACGACGCATGCGGCGTGTGCGGATATGAAGTCCGCTCCATCCGAACCCGGACGACCAGGCGACATATGCCCCGGATCTGCGCCATGCATCGGTATCGAAACTTGGTGGCAATGGCGGGTCGACGTCTCCGACACCGCTGTGGCCGACTCAACCAAATTAGCAGGTAAAGATAAACCCTGATTGTGTTCCAAGCAAGGTAGATCACGCCTCGCAAAATATTACTGTTCACCATCCGATGGCTTGGAAAAATAAAACCTCACACCATCATATCGGATGGAGCCGATTTTCCTCGGCGCTCGCCCGTCTTTATACACGAATATCTTAGCATCCATTTCGATATTTTGGCCAGCAGCAGTGCGAGCGATGGGTGGATCCCGTTGCATTTCGTGCTCAGCCGTGCCGCCCGACGCCACAAAACTTTCTCGCAATCAAGCGCAGGATTGCCCGAAGCTATTCATCGCCGAATAGGTCGTGGATCGATCTCGCGACGTCCGGCGCCTTGTAGGGCTTGGGGACAAACACGCTTCCATTGGGAAGCTCGGACCGGTCGACGAACTGATGTCCTGATCTCACGGTTATGTGCACGGGAGGCCATCGATGGCGCACTGCCGCCGAGAGCTTTAGCCCGTTCATGCTGCCTGGCATGTCGACGCCAGTAAAAAGCAGCCTGAATTCGCGACCAACTCGGCCAAATATGGATCGCTGTCAGTCCCCGACGGGCGGGCGGATGTCCGCTGCGAGGACCTCGGAGCGACATTTGTCCTCACGTGGGAGGAGCACGGCGGTCCCCGGCTCGATCACGAGCCGCAAGGCGACGGATTCGGAAGCCTACTCGCGCGCTCCACGGTGCGCGGGCAACTGGGCGGCGAGATCACGCGCGAATGGAGGGCTGGGGGTCTGTCGATCCGGCTGACCATCGCGACGGATCGGCTTGCGGGTTAGGGCTGCACGCTCGGCAGGCGTCGGTCGTTTTTGGAACGCCGCCAGCCGAGAATGTCATCGCCCGCGCGGGCTTCGTTGCCATCACGCCGACGTGCGCCTGTCAGGCCCACCCGCGTGGTGAGGTAATCAATGGACAATTCCATCGACTTCGCAATCGGGTCTGCTCCGCTTCCCGCTTCCTTCCTGCAATCAGTCGTCCCCGGCATTCCGTCGCTCGAAACGTCATGAGTAACGGATTGCTTCCCAGCAAGGCTGGTTGTGGCGTTGATCAGCCGAGTGACGTAGCCGGGAGCAACTAGCATGGTGACCTATCGTTTCCGACGAACCGGCGAGGACAAAGACGCTCCCCTCGAACTCGCCAATGACGATGCTGCCTAGGCGACTTTTGGTACGTTTGTGCTTCGATGAGCTCGGCCGGACAAATACCAATCTGCCCAGCGGTTCCGACATCGAACTGTCGGTTAGCGATCACCTGGGGCATGATGTAGCGGTCATTCGCGTCAGCGCGAGCCGTCGGCGCCAAGAGTGAGGATGGCGGCAGAACCCGCCGCGACGTCATCTTTAAGATTGGCCTGCGTCATTTGCGGCTTGATCCTCCAGCTGTCGTCTCGTCTTACCCGCATCGGTGCCGAGCACGGCGTCCCGGCAGTCGCCGCTTTAGGGCCCCAAAGCAGGAGCCGGGGTGGCCTCACTGCGCACTCCGGAGCGACTTCGCAACAGGCGCCTCGGCGCGGCTTTGAGTGGCACCGGAGGCGTATCCTGAAGGCCGGCCACCACCGCGTCGGCTATGCTGGACACGATGAAATCGGCGTTGATCTCAGCCCACGCGATTGCGGAGCCAGCCGCGGCCTCCGCATCGATTTGAGGAATCAGGATACCGACACGCAAGCCGCGCCGCAGGCGTTTGAGGCGGCGCACGGCATGGCGCGCATGCGCCGAGGATTGCCCGTTCAGGTATAAGACCACCGCCGCGTCGACGTCCTTGAGAGCAAGCTCCCGGATTCGCGCTGCTTCGAGCATTGGATGGCCTGCCACGGAGGCGGCGGCTCCCTGTACCTCGAACACCTGGGCGAGCATGGCGGCAGCCGCGTCGTCGATCTCACCCCGCCCCCCGATGCATATGAGCGATCGGCCTTCGCCGTCGGGCAGGTCACCTTGCTGCTTGTCGGGCCGGCTTGGGTTGTCAGCGTCGTCCTTCTCGGCAGCCTGCTCTTCATTCTCTTCTTCTTCCGCGATCTCCCTGAGATTGGCGACGAGCGCCTGCGTGCTTTCCGCGAACCTTACGCGTTGTTCATCGAGCATAACGCCGCGCTGGCGGTCCCGCTCGCCGATCAACAAGGCAGGAATCCCGATTTTGTCATAGAAATCTATGAGATAACCTTGTTTGAGGAACTCTTCGGCGTGATCTGTCGCTTCGTCCGGATCACCGGCCAGCAGACGCTGATAAAGCCGCGCCTGCGGTTCCAGCACGGGCTCGTTGCCGAGCAGCACGTTCAGGAATTCGAACTGGGGACATGTCGCCCTAGAACGACGAGGCAAACCGTCAGCGGAGTCGAGAGCACCAGACCGAGCGGCCCCCACAGCCAGGCCCAGAAGATCGCCGCCACGATGATCGCGAGAGACGAAAGCCCGGTGCGCGATCCGTACAGCCACGGTTCGAGCACGTTGTTGCTGATCAGCTCCATGGCGAGGAAAAGCGCCCCGGTCCACAATAACAACGTCCATCCCGGAGAGACGGCGAGTGCCAGGAACAGCGGCAGCACCATGCCGATCGCCGGCCCGATATAGGGAACGAAGCGCAGGATCAGTGCTAGAACGCCCCAGAGTAGTGCGTTGGGAATTCCGAGAACCCACAGGCCGATCGTGATCGGAACCGCGTAGAGCGTGTTGATCACCAGTTGCATGAGCAGGTAGCGCGCGACCCGCTTCCCGGCATCCTGAAGGGCCTCGGTGGTGCGGTGAAGATCGCTCGACCCGACAAGGCGAATGAATCGGTCGCGCAGGTTTTCGCGTTCGAGCAGCATGAAGATGACGACGATGACGATCAGTCCGGCGGTAGCAAAAGGGCTAATCAGCGGAACGATGACATCCTTCAGCGTATCGACGGGACTTTGGCGCGAGACGATCTCGACCGGCAGCGGGTCCCTGGCGGAAGGCTGCGGTGGCGCGTTCGCGTCTTGCATGCCCTTTTCCAGTTCGGCGCCGACCTGCTCGACCGCGCCGCTGAGCCGATCAATGATGCCGCCACCGGCTCCCAGCTCCCTTAGCGAGCGTATCTTCTCGAGAACGTTGTTCTGATAGGTCGGTATGTTCTGCGCCAGACTGCTGACTTGCGTCGCGACGACGAAGCTGACCAGAGCGATGACGGCGAAGGCGACGCCAACCGTGAGGATCACGGCAAGAATCTTCGGCAGGGACAACTTGCGCAGAAATGAGACGATCGGCGCTAAAGTAAATGTTAGCAAAAGTGCCACCGCAAGAGGCAAGAACACGTCACACCCCAAATAAAAGATTGCCGTCATGCCTACTAGAGTCACGATGGTAGGAATGGAGGTCGGCACGGGCGCCGCTTTCTTCACCGCCATGGAGGCGGCGCCTCTTCCGTTCTCGCCCTGCGTATCCATGGACGTTCTTCCTGTGATGCCTGCGACGATCAATTGCGGCAGGGAATAGTCCAGGTCGACTCGGCTGTTTCAGCCCGAAACCATTCGACTACCGACGCGAAGACCTCCGCCGCCGCGACGCTTTAGATCATCTCAACGGCCCCGCGTCCCGCTCGTTCCGAACGTCAAGAATGCGGGGTCGGGGGCGAAAAATGGGGCGGAGACTTCCGTCGATCTGGCATCTCGGGAACCTTCTCGAGACGGTCTGGTTAATATTGAGACTTCCTCACAATCCAGTGGGCGGCGCTTTAATTGCGCAGTAAAGGACAATTTCCATGACCAAGGAAAAGACGCTGGAAGATCTCTTCCACGACACGCTTAAGGATATCTATTACGCCGAGAAAAAGATCCTGAAGACGCTTCCTAAGATGGCCCGCGCCGCCGCCTCGCCGGAGCTGAAGGCGGCGTTCGAGAAGCACAAGGACGAGACCGAAGGCCATGTCGAGCGCCTGCAGCAGGTGTTCGAGCTGATGGGCAAGCGTCCCCAGGCGAAGACCTGCGACGCCATTGAGGGCATCGTCGCTGAAGGCGAGGAGATCATCGAGAGCTTCAAGGGCACGCCCGCGATCGATGCCGGCCTCATCTCGTCGGCACAGGCGGTCGAACACTATGAGATCACCCGCTACGGCACGCTGAAGCGCTGGGCGCAGGTGCTGGGTTTGAAGGACGCGGTGGCGCTACTCGACACCACGCTGAAGGAAGAGTCCATGACCGACAAGGCGCTGACATCCCTGGCGGACGCATCCGCCAATGCAATGGCAAAAGCCGCCTGATTGCAAGAGCGCCAGCGTCACTACCTTTGCCGTGTCCACCGCCATCTGACTCGTGGTCGTCCAATGGCTTTCATCGGGTCTCGGCGGCTACTTAACCGGGCGACTCCGCACCAAATGGGTCGGCATCGCCACCGACGAGACTTTTTTCCGCGACACCGCGCACGGGTTCCTGGCCTGGGCGGTGAGCCTTGGCGGTGGCGACGATCCTCATGGTCTCGCTGCTCGGCTCGGCGCTATCCGGGGGGATCGATACTGGCGTCCACGCGGCTTCGACCGTCGCCTCCGGTGCGGCCCTAGGGGCTTCGGCCGGCGCGACCGCCAATGCCGGATCCTATAACGGCTCGGATGCGACGTCCTATTTCGTCGACGAGCTGTTCCGGCCGACCGTCCCCGCTCAGCTGGCAACACCTGGGGCGGAAGGCAATGCCGGGGCTGCGGCGCAGGCCTCCCGTATCCTCATTGCCAGCGCGACCGCCGGCGAAGTTTCGCCTGCGGACAAGACCTATCTTGGCCAACTCGTCGCCGCCCGCACCGGCCTCTCGCAGGCGGATGCGACGGCGCCGGTCAATGCCGTGCTTGGTCAGGTCGAAGCTGCCAGGGTCAAGGCGCAGCAGGCGGCCGATGCGGCGCGCAAGGCCGGCGCCACCTTCGCGCTCCTCGGCACCCTCTCGCTGATGATCGGAGCCTTCATCTCCTGCGTCGCCGCTCTTGGCGGCCGGCAGCGCGACGACGAGGAAACCGTCTATCTCGGCCAACGCCGCTGAAACTAAGGGTTCGGCCGGCTGAGAGGCCGGCCGTCCTCACATTCCCGCAGCTCGCCCCTTGTTATTGTGCAGCGCAGCAACGATCTCGTTGCGAGCGCGTTAGTACATGCCGTCCACCCCCGGGCGTCACAACAAGGATGCCTCCATTGCGGATAATGTCTGATACCATCGCCCGGCTTGCTGCGTTTCGCGGGCGGCAGGCTGGCCATTTTCCCGGCTCAACCTCACCCGATCGACTTTCCACGCTTTCTGATTTCGGATCGAATCCGGGTGGATTGAAGTCTCGGTTTTATGTTCCGGCAGGCTTGTCCAAGGGAGCGCCGCTCGTCGTCGTCCTGCACGGGTGCACCCAGAACGCGGCCGGCTATGACCATCATGCCGGCTGGTCTCAGCTCGCCGATCATGCTGGCTTCGCACTGCTCTATCCGGAGCAGCATCACGGCAACAATCCCAATCTCTGTTTCAACTGGTTTCGCCCTGGGGACACCCGGCGCAATGCCGGCGAAGCGCTCTCCATCCGCCAAATGATCGAGGCGATGGTCGTCGCCCACGGTCTCGACCGCGACAGGATCTTCGTCACCGGCCTGTCGGCTGGCGGCGCGATGGCGTCCGTCATGCTCGCGACCTATCCGGAGGTCTTCGCGGGCGGTGCCGTCATCGCCGGCCTGGCCTATGGCCGTGCGACCACCGTCCCGGAAGCGTTCGACTGTATGCGTGGCCAGGGTGCGGCCTCGGACGAGGAGCTCTGGGGACTGCTGCGCAACGCGTCGAGGCATCCGGGTCCGTGGCCGCGGGTGACGATCTGGCAGGGATCGGCCGATCACACGGTGGCGCCCTCCAACGCCGAGGATATCGCTGCGCAATGGCGCAGCGTCCACCAGCTCGACGAAATGCCGACGCGCTCGGAGGTTCTCGGCGTCCGCACCAAACGCACCTGGTGCAATGACGCGGGCGAGGCGATGATCGAATTGAACACGGTGGCCGCGATGGGCCATGGCACGCCGCTGGGCGATGACCTCGGCGCCGCCGGTCCGTACATGCTGGACGTCGGTATATCCTCCACCCGCGAGATCGCGCAGTTCTGGGGCATCTCGGAGGCGCGGGAGGCTGCATTCGCGAGTACCGTCCCGGCCACCGTGAATGACAGGCAAGCAACTCTGCCGGCGCCCGTGGCCCCCACGCCGGAGGCGAGGGAGGCAGAGCCCGAGGCCTATGCGTTGGGTGCGCGCTGGAAATCGCCGGTATCCGACCCATCCGGCGTGAAGAGGATCATTGAGGACGCCCTTCGCGCCGCGGGACTGATGCGCTAGCAGCGGACGAGATCGACCCCCCGCCTCGCGTCGGTCGGGCCGTCTCTGAAAGCTCGATCCAGACCGGCGCGTGATCGCTTGCCCTACCCCAGCCGCGAACGGCGCGATCGACGTCGGCGGCGATCAGCCGCTCCGCCACGGCCGGACTGAGCAGGAAATGGTCGAGGCGCAGGCCGACGTTGCGGCCCCATGCGTTCCGGAAATAATCCCAAAAGGTATAGATGCGCTCGCCGGGATGCAGCGTCCGCAGCGCGTCCGTCTAGCCCTGGCCGGCAGGGACGCGAAATGCGTCTTTCACCTCGGGCCGGAACAACGCATCGTCGATCCAGCGTTCGGGCTTGTAGACGTCGAGCTCGGTCGGCGTGACGTTGTAGTCGCCGGCAATCACGACCGGCACGTCGAGCGCCAGCAACTCCGCCGCGTAATCCGTCAGCCGGCGGACCAGCGCAGCTTGTAGTCGAACTTCGGTCCCGGCGCGGGATTGCCGTTCGGCGAATAGAGGCAGGCAACGACCCATCCCGGCGACCGCCGCTTCGATATAGCGGCGCTGGCCGTCGTCAGGGTCGCCGGGCAGGCCACGGCGGGTGGCGATCGGCTCGTGGCTGCGCGCGAGGATGGCCACGCCGTTCCAGCTCTTCTGGCCTTGCCAGATCGCGCCATAGCCAGCCTTCTCGATCTCGCGATTGGGAAACCGGTCGTCCGGCGCCTTCAGTGCCTGCAAGCACACGACGTCCGGCTGCGCACTCTCCAGCCAGCGGAGGAGCACCTGCAAGCGTCCGTTGACGCCGTTGACGTTGAAGCTGGCGATCTTCACCGTCCGGCCTCAGGCGATGCCCTCGCCACCCGTGACGCCATAGACCTCGCCGTTGATGAAGCTCGCCTCCTGCGAAGCAAGCAGCACGTAGATCGGAGCAAGTTCGACCGGCTGGCCGGGACGCTTGAAGTCGGTGTTCTGGCCGAATTTCTGGACCTTCTCGCTCGGCTGACCGCCGCTGGGCTGCAGAACGGTCCAGAAGGGCTCGGCGCAACCGCGTTGGCACGGATGCCCTTTTCGATCAACTGCTTGGCCGGCGCCTTGGTGTGGCCGACACGACCATCTACGACATGGAGCAGCGCGGCGAGTTTCCGCCGCGCTTCTACCTGACCTCTCGAACCGTCGTGTGGGACCTCGGCGAAGTCGAGGCCTGGCTTGAAGAACGCCGCCGAGCCTCCAAGGCGAAGACGGCCAAGCGTGCGCCGGCGCTCGCCATATTCAACAAGCTCGTCGCCGAGAGCTTCACCGTGCTGCCCGTGACGGGCGGGCAGTTCCGGGCGGCGGCGAGGTTTGCCGATCAGCACGCCCTTGGGCTCCGTGCCGGCGACGCGCTGCATCTTGCCGTCGCGTCGGAGCATGGCGCCACGGTGCATACGCTCGACCGGCGGCTCGCCGATGCCGGACCGGCGCTCGGTGTGCCGGCGCAGTTGCTGGCATGATCCGTGGCTTCTCCAGCTTGGCCGGCCCGCTCTGGACCTGCCATGGCCGGTGACTGGTCTGATGAGCAGAATGACGCGATCGTGGCGGATTATTTCGCGATGCTCGCGGACGACATCGTCGGGCTGCCTTACAGCAAGGCCGAACATAACCGCCTGCTGCAGGCCGTGATCGATCGGCCCCGCGGGCTCGATCGAATACAAGCATCAGAACATCAGTGCGGTTCTCAAGGGTCTCGGTGAGGACTGGATCCCAGGCTACAAGCCGGCCTTCAATTTCCAGGCCTCGCTCGTCGATGCGGTGGCGCGCTGGCTCCAGCGTCATCCGATTGGCTCGCACCAGCCGCGCGGATGGCGATGGGACCGTCACCCTCAGCGCTTCGGGAGGAAGCGATGCTGTGGATCGGCCCACCACCGACACACAGCAATGCGCCGCCGCCCGACGAACTTGAGCAGATGACCGCCATCGCCCGGAAGTACGACGTAGCCGAGCGTGATGCCCGTAATCGAGCGTTGGGTCGCGCTGGCGAGGAGCGCGTCCTCGCGCATGAGCGCACTAACCTGCTCGCCGCTGGCCGGACCGATCTCGCTGAGCACATCCGCTGGGTGTCGCATGTCGACGGCGATGGTGCCGGCTATGACATCCTGAGCTTCGACACCGACGGCCGCGATCGGCTGATCGAGGTGAAGACCACCAATGGCTGGGAGCGCACGCCGTTTCACATCACGCGCAATGAGCTGGCAGTTGCGGAGGAGCGGCGCAGCGATTGGCGGCTAGTGCGATTGTGGAATTTTGCGCGGGAGCCAAAGGCGTTCGAGTTGCGGCCGCCGCTGGAGGTGGCCTGCTCCCTGGAAAGTGGTCCTCCGTGAAGTAGGCTTTCGGGCCTTTGGAGGATGGCGCCATGGCGCAGAAGAAGCATAAGCCTGAAGAG
>NZ_JAVDUX010000015.1:0-135720 GCF_031456575.1 Ancylobacter sp. 3268 | reverse complement strand
TCTTCAGGCTTATGCTTCTTCTGCGCCATGGCGCCATCCTCCAAAGGCCCGAAAGCCTACTTCACGGAGGACCACTTTCCAGGGAGCAGGCCACGCGCCGGCTCCGCTACCGCGACGATGTGTGATGCGATCATCCGCCTAGGAGACGAGTTACCAGGAGAGTGTCAGAACCACCCACCCAAAGCATGATGCCGTTCCGCAGACAGTTTACGCCGCACTGTAGAGTAGACGCAGCCTCTAACCGTGAGGCTCTTGGCGTCGCCGTGCGTCGACAATCGCTTCTGCCTGAATGATGAAAAGGCTTAGGTCATCTGTTGAGAGCCCAGCTGCTGCTGCCATCAGCCGACTTCGCAGAACCGCGTCATGCGTCTGCTCGACGTCGCCAGCGCCCAAGCCGAGCAGCCAGTCGGTCGAAGTGCTGAGCACTGTCGCTATGCGGACAAGAGTAGCGAGGTCGGGTTCTCGCGTTCCGGCGACATAATTTCCATAGCGGCGTTCTGTGAGACCTGCTCTCCGAGCGACCTCGGCATGCGAAATGCCCAGCTCCTCAGCTCGCTTCCTCAACTGTGTGGCGAATAGCTCCATCGGAACGAATTGTTCCTGACGGCACCAACACGTCCATGTACGATACGTGGTGTGCTATAACCACATATCGGGCGCCCAACGGCGCGGCATGGGCAACGAGGCAGACGTGACGAAGAAGAATTACACGTTAGAAAATATCATCCTCTTTCCGGTCCTCGCCGTCGGCATTTATTGGTGGTTCTTTTCGGGCCCTTCCACATCGGAGAGAGCCAAACCTTCAGTCACGCAGGAGCAAGTTGATAAGGAGTGCTCGCTCGACATTAAATGCTGGGCGAGCAAATGGCAGGCGGAAGCTGGTATTGATTGCAGAGGGCCTATTCAGCGTTTAGCGAAGAACAACTTCGAATGGACCGATGGCTTAGCAGATCCGAAGCTTCCCAAAGCACAATGGCTTGACGCGCAGGGGAAAAATATCCGCTACTTCGGCAGCGCGATAAAATTTCAGAACGGGTTTGGTGCCTGGATTATTCACACCTACGAGTGCGACTACGATCCCGTCTCTCGTCAGGTGCTTGCCGTGAGGGCCTATCCTGGGCAGCTGTGAGCGATGGCGGAGGCCCTCACTCCGGCTGAGCGGTTCTCCCTCTATCTCATATGGGTATACCCCAGCGAAGCACCTTCGTGAGACAGAAATCATGTCTCATTTGGATTGACTTTTAATTTATGAGGCACCATAAAGTCAGGATCTAGAACCAAATGAGACAGAGGCGGGGCATAGAGATGACCAACCAGACTTTCGGTTATGCGCGGGTCAGCACCACAGACCAGGATTTGGATATCCAAGAAGCTGCCCTGTGCGCCGCTGGCGCCACCGTCATCCGCTCCGAAAAGAAGTCGGGAACGACCGCCAAGGGGCGCACTGAGCTTCAGACCTTGATCGAGTTCGCCCGCAAGGGTGACGCCATCCTAGTTACTCGCATCGACCGCCTCGCCCGTTCCATCGCGGACCTCGCGACCATCGTCGCGATGCTGGAGGCGAAGGGCGTCACGCTGCGCGCCACCGAACAGCCAATTGACACCTCGTCTGCCGCTGGCCGCGCCTTCCTCCAGATGCTTGGCGTGTTCGCTGAATTTGAAACTGCCATCCGCCGCGAGCGGCAGCTTGAGGGTATTGCCAAGGCGAAGGCCGAGGGAGTGTACAAGGGGCGCCCCGCCTCCATTGACCCCTCCCAGGTGAAAGCCCTTGCGGCCGAAGGCAAGGGGGCGTCTGAGATTGTGAAGATGCTCGGTATCAGCCGCGCCAGCGTGTACCGGGCACTGGGAGCTTAAAATTGCAACCAGTTGCAAACTTAGCTGACGTAGCCTGCTGCCTACTTGGATGGAATTAACCCCAACCCGCTGCCAAAGCCTCGGCTTGGCGCACGACAAGATCGACGGCGGCCTTCTGGAGATCAGGAGGATAGCCATATCGTGCCAACAGCTTACGGATCTCGATCCGCATCTTGGCTCGAACGCTCTCCTTGCGCGTCCAGTCGATCGTTGCGGAGCTTCGGATCGTTTGCACAAGAATCTGGGCTAGGATGCGAAGTTGCTCATGGGCCATCAGAGCCTTCGCAGAGCCGTTCTCCGCTAGAGCGTCGTAAAACGCTAGTTCCTCAGTATTGAGACCTAGCTCCGCACTTCGGGCGTTCGCCGCGCTGATGTCTTTAGCGAGGGCGATCAGCTCTTCGATCACCTGTACGCTATCAACTGCACGGTTATGGTAACGCCGCAGGGCGTCGTCCAGTCGATCGCTTAACTTAGTGGCCTCGACAATGTTCGATCGCGATCGCGCCTTGATCTCATCCGCCAGCAGCCGGCGCAGTGTCTCGACGGCAAGGTTCTTTTCCTTCGTCTGTCCGACTTCGGCGAGGAATTCGTCGGAAAGGATCGATAGGTCCGGTTGATTGAGGCCCGCCGACTTGAAAATGTCGAGGATGCCATCCGCCATCACCGCACGGGAAAGCAGTTGCCGAATGTCGCGCTCGATGCTTTCGCGTCCCCGACCCGGTCCGGTTGTGTACTTAATGAGATTGGCGCGGACAGCGGCGATCAAGGCGATCTCGTCTCGGCGTGCCGCCACGCGCTCATCGCCTGCGCTTAGCGCATAGGCAACCTCCAGCTTGGTCGCCGCCTCGATAAAGCCATCACGATGTCCGTTGGCCAAGACGTGTTCGAGGCACTGCTTGAGGATGGTCAGCCGTCCAGCCGGGCCGGCCGAGAAGAACTCGCGCCACGGCGTAACGTCAAGAAGTGCTTGGGCGCTCTCAAGCCGCGTCAGCGTCTGTCGAACTGCCTCGTCGGGATCGAGGCGCACCTGATCACGGTCTCGTGCGGTGTACTGCGCCAGCGCCGCCCGCAGCTCCGCGCCAATCCCGAGATAGTCCACGATCAGTCCGCCGGGCTTGTCGCCCCAGACCCGGTTCACGCGGGCGATCGCCTGCATGAGGCCGTGCCCGTGCATCGGCTTGTCGATGTAGAGCGTGTGCAAGGACGGTGCGTCGAAGCCGGTCAACCACATATCGCGCACGATGACTAGATCGAAGCCCGAAGCCGGGTTCTTGAACCGCTCGGCAAGCGTCTCAAGGCGCTTCTTGGTCCGCAAGTGAGGTTGCAGCGGCGCGGGATCGGCATTGCCGTTACCGGTAATAACGACCTTCAACATGCCGGCAGCGTCGTCGCGTGCATCGGCCGAGACCCAGTCTGGCCGCAGCGCCGCGATCTGATCGTATAGCTCGACCGCCACGCGCCGGCTGATCGTGGCGATCATGCCCTTGCCGCCGGCCATGGCCTCGCGACGACGCTCGAAGTGCTCGACGATGTCGGTCGCGATCTGGGCAACCCTGTCGGGTGCCCCCACCACCTCCTCGAACCGGGCGATATTGCTCTTGCCGCGCTCGATCGCCGCTTCGTCGCCCTCCGTCAGTTCCTCGGCGAGCGCGTCCAACTCGGCCCGCTCCTCGTCCGTGAGGTTGAGGCGGAGCCTGGCTAGTCGGGCCGTGTAGTGGATCGGCACCGTCGCCTCATCGGCAACCGCTTGGGTCATGTCGTACGTGTCGATCACCTCACCGAAGACACCGACCGTCGAGCGGTCCTTGTCGTCGATCGGCGTGCCCGTGAAGCCGATGAAGGTAGCGTTCGGCAGAGCCTGTCGCAGGTATTCGGCAAATCCGACCTGTTCGCGCACGCCGCCGTCTGCGATGACGAAGCGCTTCTTAAACCCGTATTGCGTCCGATGTGCCTCGTCGGCGATCACCACAACATTGCTGCGGGGCGTCAGCAGCGGATGCTCGCCTTCGTCGCCTCGAAACTTCTGGATGGAGGTGAATACGAGGCCGCCGATATCTACTGTGAGCAGGCGTCGCATCTCGTCCGCACTGTCGGCTTGGGCCGGGGTGGTCCGGAGGGCGGCGCTGTGCGCGTTGAAGGTGCCGGCGAGCTGATCGTCGAGATCGTTGCGATCCGTAACGACAACGATCGTTGGGTTCTTGAGCGCCTTGGCGAGCTGGAGCTGACGAACGAAGAACAGCATTGTGAGCGATTTGCCAGAGCCCTGCGTGTGCCAGACCACGCCGCCCCGGTGCTGGCCGCCGACGCCTGCGGCCTCGATGGTAGAGGCGAGCGCCTTACGAACTGCGTGGAACTGGTGATAGCCGGCGAGCTTCTTCGACTTCACGACGCCGTCGATCACCTCGAAGGCAACGTAATCGACGATGAGGTCGAGGAAGCGCTCGGGCGCGAAGACGCCGCGGATCAGCACTTCCAGTTCCGAGCGGCCGGTGTCGTCGAGCGCGGAGCCGTCAATCGATCTCCAGGGGGCAAATCGATCCAGGCCGGCTGTCAGCGAGCCAATGCGCGCTTGGATACCATCACTAATAACAAGCATCTGATTGAACCGCAGCAACTCGGGCACCTTGGTTCGATAGTTCCGGAACTGC
The DNA here is from genome assembly GCF_031456575.1 of Ancylobacter sp. 3268. NCBI lineage: Bacteria > Pseudomonadati > Pseudomonadota > Alphaproteobacteria > Hyphomicrobiales > Xanthobacteraceae > Ancylobacter > Ancylobacter sp. 3268. The sequence goes on along the minus strand of NZ_JAVDUX010000015.1, from coordinate 131,218 downwards.
GTATGCGCCCGCTCCAACGTCGCCTGGGCGTCCGAGGGGCTTTTCAGTTCCAAGAGAGCCAGAGGGAGCCCGTTGACGAACACCACCAAGTCAGCCCTGACAACATCGCGCTTGTCTGCGCCCTGGACAATGAACTGATGCGCGACGAGCAGACGGTTGGCGTTGGGATCGGCGCGTTCGAGCAGCCGCAGTCCTACGGTTCGCGTCTCGCCGTCCTGGTTGATCTCGACCGGAACGCCGGATACGAGAAGCGGATGGAAGGCGCGGTTGTTCTCGATCACGTCCTGGCTTGGCGTTGCTAGAACAGCTCGTACCGCCGCATCGATCATGGCCGGCGTTGCATCGGGATTCAGCGTTGCGAGAGCACTGCGCAGTTCGGGTTCAAGTACCGCCTGCTTGTAGCTGCTGCGCGCGCCCATTGGGCCATCCGGCGCAAGATAGTCACCCGGAACGGTCTTCCAGCCGATCAATTCGAACCAGGACAGGGCTGCTAGTTCAACAGCTTCCTCACGAAAGCCCGCAGCCGCAGATTCCGTCGCGACGGGGTAAACGTCCGTCATGCGGCGGCTCCGTCATCGCTCTGCAAGACAGCCTGCTCCGCCTCCCAATCGACCCGAACGTCCTCGTACTGGATTGGGTCCAGAGCATGCAAAATACGGCTGGGCAGGAAGGTGGAGCCTGCGATCTCGACTATCTCGTATTCATCATCCAACGATGCGTTGAACACGCCAAAATCTTCATATCGGCTCTGTTCAGCCTTAGCGACCGGGGCAGGTGCACGGCTCCAGGCAACATCAAACAGGAAGCTTGCCAGCGTGTCGCACAAGCCGCCGAGCATCATTGCGTGCTGGCGTTCGAGGGTTCCCCAATCAAGCGACCCGCCGTGTCGAAGGTTCGGGATGTTGCTGAGTTCGGCCAAGGCAGCCGCTGTCCCATTAATCGAACCCAGAAGCTTGGCTATGGCGGCGTTTATCCTATCGGCATCCGGATGGTTGGGAACCGAGAAGTCCATCGCCTTTATGATACGGCTATTCCGACTTGGGAACTCGATCACATCGCTTAGATCGATCCCGAGCTGCGGTGCGATAGTTTCATGAACGGCCTCGAAAAGTGTTCTCACTCGATGGAGACAGAGTTGAGGTTCGCTCTGAATGGTCGCTTCTAGCGCTTCGACATGCCGATGCAACGATGCTGCCCGATCAGGATGAGCCTCGATAAGCGCACGGAGCATCTGGAGTGCGAAGGCCATTAGGCAGCGGAGACCTTCTTCTCGACATCGGCGATCCGCAGTTCGCCGGAAATCAATCTAGGGAGAAGCGCGTCCCGGAACTGGGCGAGGGTGCGGGATTGTTTTGCCGCACTAATCATTCGAACGATCATGTTATCACATACGTCGCCGAAAGCTCGTAGCACCGCCTCGCCTGGCCAGACAAACCTAACTGTATCCAAATCCTTCTTTCCGAGGTGTATTACCGTAGTCCCAACAGCGCTGGCTTCGAGATCAGCCAGCGGCGCGTGGAGAGCAAGAGCCACGAAGGATTTAGGGATGTTAGCGGCTGGCTCAAAATGACATACGCGCTGATTTAGATAGGCCGGTTCACCGTGCCACAGATGACATCTGAACTCCCCGTCCATACCAACGACAATGTCGCCCGGCTCAATCACGTGGGCCGCCTTATGCTGCTCGTCGGTAAAGATTGAGGGCTGGTGCGAACTCAGATCGCGCACCCTGATTAGAGGAAGTCCTGTTCCATCGGTGTTGAAGCGCGACGACGCAAACGGAGCACCGTACACAATGCGGGCAAAGTCATAGACGCTGCGGCTCGTCCAACTTCTTGGCGTCCCGTCCTCGCCAAAACTCTTCGGAAACAACGCGGCAATGTCATCGGATAGTCCCGTCGGACGACCTTCCATCTTGGCGTGGACGGGGTCGAAATCGACGAACCAGCTCTTGAACAGCGCCCGCGCCATCGCCTCCAGCGTCTCCGCCATCCGCAGGTTCAGGTCGATCTTGTCGTCGAGTAAGCTGAGTATCTCAGCGATCTTTTCCTGCTCGGCTCGTGGCGGCTTGAGAACCGGCAGTGCATAGAAGGCGGGGCGCGTCGTTGACGGGATAGGCGAGCCATCGTCGACGTTGTCGAGATCGATGGTTTGGAGTTGGTAGTACGCCCAACGCAGGTTGAAGGGCTTTCTGGGCTGCAGTGAATAGGCAGTGTCGATTACCCAGTAAGGCTCTTCTGTGTAGTGGACTCCTCGATAGGCGCCTTTGCGGCCGACGATAACGCCCGGCCCGCTCCAAAGAGCTTCCGTATGCCAACCGATAGGGCCATTCGTGCCAAACACCCGCGCAGCATTGGTCACTTGGCCGTAAGTGCGTAGCGCCCTGCCGTACTCCAGCGTGGCTAGGTCGCCCCACGTGACCAACTCCCATTCACCAGCCATAGCCGACCCCGGCTAAAGCCTTGCGAATGCGTTCGTCTAGACCCGCTCCTTCGACCACCTGCTCGCGCAAGGTTGCCGTCAAGCGCTTCATCCGATTGTCGAACGGCTCCTCTTCCTCGTCGGCCACCGCCGTCCCAACATAGCGACCAGGAGTGAGAACGTAGCCCTGCGCTGCAATCTCATCTGTCGTAGCCGACTTGGCGAAACCCGGCTCATCCGCATATCGGTCGGCCGTCTCCCGCCAAGCGTGGTAGGTGTCCGCCACCTTGGCAATGTCCGCGTTCGTCAGCATCTTGAGCGTACGTGTCTGCATCGTGCCAAGACCGCGCGCATCAATGAATAGGGTCTGCCGTCGCCGATCACGGAGTTTCATGTCGCGCACGAGCCCGTTCGACTTGTCGCGGGTCACGAACCAGAGGCAGACAGGTATCTGCGTCGTGAAGAACAACTGCCCTGGCAGGCTAACGACGCAGTCAACGAGGTCGGCATTGATGATTGCTCGCCTGATCTCACCCTCCCCCGACTGCTGACTTGACAGGGAGCCGTTTGCGAGCACGAAACCGGCATAGCCATGAGGGGCGAGATGATGGATGAAGTGCTGGACCCAGGCAAAGTTTGCGTTGCCGATCGGCGGAACACCATATTGCCAGCGATCGCCAGAGCGGAGCCGATCGCCGCCCCAGTCGCTGTCGTTGAAGGGCGGGTTGGCGAGGACAAAGTCAGCCTTTAAACCGGGATGGAGGTCCTCGTGAAAGCTATCCGCCCACTTCGGGCCGAGGTTCGCTTCGATACCTCGGATCGCAAGGTTCATCTTGGCGAGCCGCCACGTGGTAGGGTTCGACTCCTGACCAAAGATAGACACGTCGTTGCGCTTGCCGTTGTGGGCCTCAACGAACCGTTCGGACTGGACGAACATGCCGCCCGAGCCACAACACGGGTCGTAGACGCGGCCCTTGAAGGGCTGGATCATCTCCACCAGCAACTGCACTACACAGCCGGCCGTATAGAACTGGCCGCCGCGTTTTCCCTCGGCGATGGCGAACTGGCCGAGGAAGTACTCGTAGACGCGCCCGAGCATGTCCTGGCCGTGGTGCTCGTCCTGGAATGTCAGATCGGAGAAGAGCTTGATGACCTCGCCGAGCTTGGTCTGGTCCAGTTCCGGGCGGGCGTAGTTCTTAGTCAGGACGCCCTTAAGGCTCGGATTTTCGGATTCGAGATCGAGCATGGCGCGATCGATAAGAGCGCCGATTGTCGGGTCGGTACTCGTTGCGTTCGCCTTCAGGTAATCCCAGCGCGCGCTCTCGGGCACCCAGAAGACGTTGTCGCCAACATAAAGGTCCCGCTCGTCGACGAGGTCGATTTCTTCAGGGTCCGCTAGGGCCGTTGCCCGCCGCTCCTCAAAGCGGTCGGAGATATACTTCAGAAAGATGAGGCCGAGTGCGACATGTTTGTATTCCGAGGCATCCATATTGCCTCGCAGCTTGTCGGCGGTGGCCCATAGCGTCGTCTCGAACCCGTTCGCGGCCTTGGACGGTTTGGCCTCAGTCTTCGTCGTTCCTGGTTTCCGTCCTCGTGGCACTGGATTCTCCCTAGCTAGCCGACAGCACAATAGCGGTGCTGCGGAACGATACAAATGACTCGTTTGGCATGTGATAGGGCGACAGCCCGGCACTGTGCCTTGCTCTCTGAGCCGTTTCGGCGCTCACTCGATCTATCGAATTGCAACCAGTTGCACCATAGGGCCTCTCCTCAAGTGCTTTCGGACCTTCTGCTGCCCGTTGCATGCGACCGGTTTCGCCTAGATCGGCTTGAGGTGCGATAGGTCGACCCCATCGAATTTCACTTTCGCCATGACCTCGGCGAGCGTCTTTGGACGGGTGCCCTGCCCATATCGCTCCTCGACGCCGCCTGACCTTGCCCAGCCGCCCAACGCCCGCGTGGCGTCAATCGGCGACCCCGCCTCGCGCAAGGCATCACGGAACCCATGCCGGAACGAATGGAACGACGTGCCCGCCGCTTTCACGCCCAGCGTGGTTTTCGACCAGTACGCAAACCTCTTTTGGAACACGTCGGCAATTTGGTCCTGGCCCTCGCCGGGGAGATCTGGAAATAGAGCTTCGGCGCCCTTCGCCTTCATCGCCTCGGCATGGTGCACCAGCGCGCGGCGCGCCTCGGCGAACAAGTTATCGACTGTCGCCGCCGCCTTGCGCGCCTCAACAGTCGCCTTCCGGTAGTCGGTTGTCTCAAGCGCAATCCAGAGTTCCCGCTTTCCGATGACGACTCGCAGTTCATCCGGCACCCTCCGCCGGTAGGTGTATGCGCTGCCTCTACGGACCAATCCGGGGACCTGTGCCACGTCTCGCGCCTTCCTTGTGTAGCGAGCCTGTGTAGCAGTCACCCGTTCTAGGTTCTTGATTTTCTGAGATATTTTCACCGATCAACCACTTAGGTTGTGGATGGTGGGCCCGGCAGGACTTGAACCTGCAACCAGACCGTTATGAGCGGCCGGCTCTAACCATTGAGCTACAGGCCCGCCGCGGAGGGCGGAGCCGCTCCGGCGGAACTGGGCGAACGCTAGCAAATACCCGCCGCCACGCCAACACTTGGCGCGTAACACCGCCGGTATCGTCCACCGCCGTATTGCCGCCGCCATTGGGAGGTGGTTTGCATCGGCTGCCGCTGCGTCGGCGCGACACCATTCTGTTTCAGGGAATGCGCACTATGAAACTCGCCAAGGCCGCTCTTGCCGCCACCCTCGTCTCGGCCAGCCTGGTCGGGGGCCTGTCGTCCCTCGCGGCACAGGAGGCCTCCGGCGCACCTCGGCGGCCGACGCTCACCGTCACCGGCGAGGGCCGGGCTACTGCCATCCCCGACATGGCGCGCTTTTCCACCGGCGTGGTCAGCGACGGCAAGACCGCGCGCGAGGCGCTCGATGCCAACAGCACGGCGGTGGCCGAGATGATCGCCGCGCTCAAGGGGGCCGGCATCGAGGCGCGCGACATCGCCACCTCCGGCTTTTCGGTGCAGCCGCAATATGCGCCGCCGAAGAAGGATTCCGCCGAGCCGCCGCGCGTCACCGGCTATCAGGTTCAGAACACCGTGTCGGTGCGGCTGCGCGACCTTGCCCGTCTCGGCGACCTGCTCGACAAGATGGTGACCTCCGGAGCCAACCAGATCGGCGGCATCGCCTTCGACATCGCCGAGCCGGCCAAGCTGGAAGACAAGGCGCGGGTGGCAGCGGTGGAGGATGCCCGCCACCAGGCTGAACTCATCGCCCAGGCAAGCGGCGTGCGTCTGGTGCGCATCGTCGCCGTCACCGGCAATGGCGGCATGCGTCCGATGGGGCGGGCGATGGCGGCGCCGATGCTGATGAAGGCCGATTCGGTGCCGGTCGAGGCCGGAGAGACCGAGGTCCAGGCCAGCGTCTCGGTGACCTACGAGATCGAGCCGCGCTGAGGCGCGGTCTCCGGTACCAGCAGTTCCAGCGCCTGCGGCACCACGCGATAGTGGAGCGGCAGGCGCTCGCGGGTCAGCTCGCCATCGGTCGAGACCCAGGTGCGCTTGCGCCCGCCGCGGCTGATGACGATATCGTGGCCGGTGAGGCTGACGATGCCGGGATTGCCGCGCCAGTTGTCGGTCATCAGATCGGCGCCGGCCTTCAGTTTGGCAAGCGCCCCCCGGTCCTCGACGATGTGCACTTCGAGCAGGTCCTCGTCGAGCCGTCCACGGCGCCAGCCCGGCCCGGTGAAGCAGTTGACGGTGACCAGCGCCGAGAAGGCGGCGAAGTGCCGGCTCTGCCCGTCCACCTCGACATCGATATGGATGCGGCCAGTGCGTCGCAGGGCGAGGAAAGCGGCGATCGGCACCGCAAAGAAGCGGCCGAGCCCCCAACGCCGTGCGGTTTCCCGCGCCCGCGCCATCTGGCTGAAGAAGCCGAAGCCGGAAATGGTGTGAAACCGTCGCCCGTTCAGCGTGCCCATGTCGACGCGCATCGGCCGGGCGGTATCAAGCGCGTCGAGCGCGGCGCCGATGTCGGTCGGCATGCCGATGTCGTGCGCCAGCAGGTTCATCGTGCCCAACGGCAGTATGCCGAGCGCCTTGCCCGAATGCTCATGGCAGCGGGCCGCCAGGCTGACGCTGCCGTCGCCGCCGCCGACGATCACCGTGTCGTGCGGGCCGCGCCCGCTGGCGCGGATGGCGCGCACCAATGCTTCGCCGGTCAGCAGATGCACCTCCACCTTGCGCCCGTCGCGGGCGAGCCGTTCGGCGACCTCCCGGCGCACGGCTTCGCCATCGTGGTTTTGCAGGGTGCCCGCCTTGGCGTTCAGCAGGACGAGAACGTGACGCATGATGTGGCTCGGCAATGGGAGCAAGAGGAGAGAGGGGCGGGAACGGGCGTGTCGGCCTCGGACGGAGCGGCAACGGTGGCGCGGCGGATGGGTTCCACCCGTCGCGTTCGGCGCGCGACGATGGGGCGTTTGAAGCTGCCGTGCCGGAAAATTTGTTGCAAGTGCATGCTCGACGCGGATGAGGACGTCCGATTAGGCTGCCAGCATGGCAAGGCGGGGAGCGGCCGGCAATGGCGCGGATCAGCGGACGATCCATGGTTCGGCTGCGGGCGGGGTTTCTGGTGCTCGCGGCGCTTTCTTATCTGTCCTTCGTCGCCGGGCGCTGGACCGCAGCGCTGTTCTCATTAGGGTTTCTGTGGGCGGCGGCGATCGGCATCCTCGTGGCGCTGCTGCTGGCACTGGCGGCCAGTCGTCTCGACCGCGTCGCCTATCTGATCATCGCCGCCATCGTGACGCTGTTTGGTGCTTTCACCGCCTATGATTTCGCCCGCGGCCCGATCGACTTCTCCCAGGGCACCGCGACGGTTCTGGCGTTCATCGCCGCCCTTTTGCTGGCCGCCGCCTTCTGGGATTTCGCCAATCTGCTGCGCGAATTTCGCGCCTGGGCAGCGAGCCGCGCCGAGGCTCCGCGCTAGCCCCTGCGGCCGAGCCAGGCGCGGATCGCCCGCGCTAGCCGAGGCCTTTTTCTCGCCGTCGTCGCCGTCCGGCCGCCGGCGTCTGGCCGCATGGCCGCTTTCTGGGCGAGCCTGTCGCGCTCCTCGGCCATCCGAGCTTCGGCCATCCGAGCTTCGGCCATCCGTGCTTCGGCAAAGGCGGCCTTCGCCGCTTCCGGCTGCGCTGGGCCGCCCACCCCTTCGGCAAGAGCGGAGGCGTAGGCGCGCAGGTCTTGCGCCGCGCCGCTCTCGCAGGCGCGCCGGAGCGCGTGCAGCGCCAATTGCCCGATCGCCGGATCCGGGCTGGCGCGCAGCCCCTCGCCGGCGAGCCGGCAGAAGGCCGGCACCGCGCCGGTGATGCTGCGCCTCATCCAGTCGAGGCCTTCTTCGGTGCGGCCGCTGGCGAGCAGCAGGCGGCCATAATCGAACTGGCCGCGATAGTCGCCGCCTTCCGCGCCGCGGCGATACCAGCGCAGGGCCACCTGGGGGCGTGCCGGCCGATCCCAGCCATTCTCGAGGTAGCGGCCGATCATGGTGGCCGCCTTGATATGCCCGGCACGCGCGGCGCGGGCGTAGAAAACCAGCGCCTGCCGGCGATCGGGCAGGGTGCCATTGCCGGCCAGCAGCAGTCCGGCCAGATTGAACTGCGCCCAGGCGTCGCCCATCTCCGCGGCGCGACGATAGCATTGCGCCGCATGGGCCGGGTCGATGGGGGTGCCCCAGCCATGCTCATGGCAGCGTCCCGCCATGGTGATGCCTTCGGCGCTGCCGGCAGCGGCGGCGATGTTGAACCAGCGCAGGCTGGCCTCGGCATCGCGTGCCGTGCCGGTGCCGTCGAGCAGCATCCGGCCCCAGGCGAGCTGGGCGTTGACGAGGCCGTTCAGCGCGCCGGCCTGCACCCAGCGCGCGGCGGCCTGCGGACCTTCGGCGATGCGCGCCCTCAATTCGTCGGCGCCCATGCGCTTCAGCGCTGCCAGGGAAATCCATTCATCGGCCATGCGCGCGCGATCCACAAATGAACGGCCATGTGTCGTTGAGGTAACAGTGGCGGTCCGGCGTCCATATTGGGACGGAAATAGGGCATCGAATTATGTAATGGCAAGGAGTTGGGCATTGATTCAATTTTTAACAATTAAAAACAATGTTCATCCTGGCATTCCAGACGGGTTAGACTTTTGAATCTCTAAAAAACATAGAGTTTGAACTGAGTTAGACTCTTCCTTTATCCGACTGATGTTGGCGTGCTCACCAGGGGTTGGATGAATGACGAAGATGAAGACGCTAAGGCCATCGGTATCCGGTGCCGCCTTGACCACCGGTCTGGCGATGACGATGTCGGCGATGCCGTTGATGGATGCGCAGGCCCAGCAGGCCGCCTCCACTCCGAGCTCGACGGAGGAACTCCCCACCGTCACCGTCGCGGGGGACAATGCGCCGGCCAACGCGCTGGAGGCGACCACCGGCTTGGCCCGCCTGCCCGGTACCATCCAGGATACTCCGCAGACGATCACCGTCATCTCGCAGGAGACGATGCAGCAGCAGGGCGTCACCACGCTCGAGCAGGCGCTGCGCAACGTCCCGGGCGTCACCGCCGGTATCGGCGAGGGCGGCGGTGGCATGAATGGCGACCAGTTCCGCATCCGCGGCTTCCAGGCCAAGGGCGACATCTTCGTCAACGGGCTGCGCGATTTCGGCGTCTATGTGCGCGACAGCTTCGCCTATGAGAGCGTCGAGGTGTTCAAGGGCTCGTCCTCGGAGAGCTTCGGTCTCGGCACCACGGGCGGCGCGATCAATGCCACGCTGAAGGCGGCGCATCTCGGCGACAAATACGACGTCGAGGGCCAGTTCGGCACCGGCCCGCTCTATCGCGGGGTGTTCGACATCAACAAGCAGTTCAACGACACGTCGGCCTTCCGCATCGTCGGCATGGTCAATGAGCAGGATGTCGCCGGCCGCGACAATGTCGAGTCGAACCGCTACGGCTTCATGGGCGATCTCGGCTTCGGCCTCGGCACCGACCAGACCCTGCACATCAACTATCTCTATCAGCACGGCGACCGCACGCCGGACTATGGCGTGCCGGTGGTTACGCCCGGCTTCAACGACGTTGCGCGCTTCGGCTCGCTCGGCAAGCCGGTGACGGAATGGGGCGTGCCGCGGTCCACCTTCTACGGCAAGGTGACCGATCAGGACGTCACCGACACCAACATGCTGACGGTGAGCTTCAACCGCGAGGTCAATGACTGGCTGACCTTCACCAACGACACCCGGGTCGGCTACTACACCCGCGACTTCGCGACCACCGTGCCGGGGTGCGGCACCGGCACAACGCCCGCCGCCTACAATGCGAGCTGCACCGGCCAGTTCTTTGATGGGCTCAATCCGGCCATCGCGTTCGGTGGCGGCAATCCCGGCTTCTATCAGGAGTCATGGAGCGCGCAGAACATCTCGACGCTGACCGCCAAGTTCAATACCGGCAGTCTGCGTCATGAGATGGTCGCCGGTCTGGACCTGAATACGGTCAGCGATGACCGCACACTGGTCTCGGTGGCCGGCTCGAAGGGTACGTCGACGATGTACGACCCGGTCTTCGAGAACACGACCGGCTACTACCTCTTCTCGAATCCGTTCGCCAATAACGGTATGCGCACGTCGCAGGCGGACGATGTCGGCCTGTTCATCAGCGACCGCGTCTGGTTCACCGAAACCTTGTCGGTGCTTGGCGGCGCCCGCTACGACAACTACACCGCCACCAACAATGTCTGGTGCGTCGCGAGCAGCACGGTAACGTGCCCGAATGGTTCGAACAGCTGGACTGACGCGAATACCAAGACCGACTTCTGGAGTCCCAAGGCCAGCGTGATCTGGGAACCGACGCAGTTCCAGACCTATTATGTGACCTGGGCGAAGTCCTTCACTCCGCAGGGCGCATTCCCGACCAACGACATCACCGTCATTAGCCCGACCCAGCCGAACCTTGATCCGGAAGACAACGAGACCTATGAGGCCGGCTTCAAGGTGTCCGTGCTTGAAGGACGGCTCGGCTTTACCGGCGCCATCTTCCGCACCGACAAGAGCAACGCCTTCTACACCAATCCGGTATCATTGCAGCCGGTCGACACCGGGCAGAACCAGCGTGTGCAGGGCGTCGAGCTGGGCATGACCGGCAACGTGACCGACGCCTGGACGATCCAGGCTTCCTACGCCTATTACGACAGCGAAGTTCAAACGAGCCCCGCGACCACCGGTGCCAATGCTCTGCCGGCCAACTATTACAAGGGCAAGGAAGTCCCGTTCGTCTCGCCGAACAACTTTACCCTCTGGACGACCTACAACCTCAGCAAGCTCTGGACGCAGATTCCGGGCGAACTGCTGGTCGGCGGCGGCGTCACTTACGCGGACGAGTACTTCACCAATGCCGACAACACGGCGATCATCCCGGACACCTTCTCGTTCGACGCGCTTCTCTCCTACAAGCAGGGCAATTATCGCGTCGCCCTCAACGGCTACAACCTGACGGACGAACTGAACTACTCGGCCGGCTGGGGCAATCGCGCCGTGCCCGCTTCGGGCCGCACCTTCACTCTCACGGTGGGCGCGACTTTCTGACCAAACGGAACATTGTTCCGAACCGACCGTCTCACTTCCGGGGGAGGGCAGGCGACACCTGCTTTCCCCCTCTTTTCATTTGGATGCATCCCATGCTCGTGACCATTCCCGACGTGCTGACCCGCGAGGAGGTCGCTCATTGCCGCCGCGTGCTGGAATCCTCGCGCTGGGTCGATGGCCGCACCACCGCCGGGGTGCAGGCCGCCATAGCCAAGAAGAACCTGCAGATCCCCGAGGATTCCGCCGAAGCGCGCGAACTCGGCGATCTCATCCTGAGGGCGCTCGGGCGCAACCCGGTGTTCAACTCCGCCGCCATGCCGCTGCGGGTGTTGCCGCCGATGTTCAACCGGTACGATGTCGGCATGGAGTTCGGCGCGCATGTGGACAGCGCCATCCGCGCCATTCCCGGCACCGGCGCGCGCATGCGGGCGGACGTCTCCAGCACCCTCTTCCTTACCGATCCCGAGGAGTATGACGGCGGCGAACTGGTCATCGAGGACACGTTCGGTGGCCAGGAAGTGAAGCTGCCGGCCGGCCACATGGTGGTCTATCCGGCGAGCAGCCTCCACGCCGTGAGGCAGATCACCCGCGGCAGCCGCTGGTCGAGCTTCTTCTGGAGCCAGTCGATGATCAAGGACGACGGCCGCCGGGCGCTGCTCTACGATCTCGACGTCGCCATCGTGCAGACCCGCGAGGCGGTGCCGATCGATTCCCCGGCCGTGCTGTCGCTGACCAACGTCTATCACAACCTGCTGCGGCAATGGGTCGAGATGTGAGGCATCCGGCCTTTCGGCGGCGGCGAACACATTGACGCCATGACGGTAAGCGCTATCTCTCGCCGGTTCCTCCCGCGAGAGATATCCATGCCTGCGCTCACCTCATTGTTTCCGCCTGCATTGCTGCCGATCCTGCTGCTCACGGCGTCCAACATCTTCATGACCTTCGCCTGGTACGGCCATCTCAAGCACAAATCGGCGCCGCTCGTCATCGCCGTGCTGGCCAGTTGGGGCATCGCCTTCTTCGAGTATTGCCTTGCCGTACCGGCCAATCGCATCGGCTCGGCCGTCTACGCGACCGCCGAGCTCAAGACCATGCAGGAGGTCATCACCCTCATCGTGTTTGCCGGCTTTTCGGTGTTCTGGCTGAAGGAGCCGCTCGGCTGGAACCACGCCATCGGTTTTGCCTTCATCGCGCTGGGGGCGTGGTTCATCTTCCAGAAGTGGTAGGCCAGGGCCTCACTCGCCCGGCGCGAGGCGCAGCAGCCGCCCCTCGCCGGGATCGTCGGTGAGCAGCCACAGTGCCCCGTCCAGCCCCTGCCGCACGTCGCGGATGCGCTCGCCGCGCTCGGTGAGCAGCGACTCCTCCTCGATCACCCGCTCGCGCGTGGGATCGAGCCGCAGCCGCACCAGGCGGGTGCCCGAGAGGCCGCCGGTGAACAGGTCGCCCTTCCAGCGTGGAATGAGGGTGCCAGTGTAGAAGGCGAGTCCGGCCGGCGAGATCGAAGGATCCCAATATTTGACCGGCTGTTCCATGCCTGACCTGGCGGTGCCTTCGCCGATCGTCAGCCCGGAATAGTCGCGGCCATAGGTGATCACCGGCCAGCCGTAATTCTTGCCGGCTTCGGGGTGGTTCAGTTCGTCGCCGCCGCGTGCGCCGTGCTCCACCGTCCACAGCCGGCCGGTCTGCGGGTCGATGGCGGCGCCCTGCACGTTGCGGTGGCCGAGGCTCCAGATCTCCGGCCGCGCATTCGCCGTCCTGGCGAAGGGATTGTCGGCCGGTGCCGAGCCGTCGGGGTTGATGCGCACGATCTTGCCGATATGGGTGGAGAGCTTCTGCACCTCGCCGCGCAGCGAATAGCGGTCGCCGAGGGTGACGAACAGCGTGCCGTCGCGGCCGAACGCGAGGCGCGAGCCGTAATGGCTGGAGCCGCCGGCGGCCGGCTGCTGGCGGAAGATCACCTCGAGGTTCTCCAGCCGGGCGCCGCCGCCGTTCTCGCTCAGCTTCGCCCGGGCGACGCTGGTGCCCGAACTGCCCTCGCGCGGCTCGGCATAGGAGAAATAGATCAGCCGGCTGGTCTCGAAATCCGGTGCCGGCACGATGTCGAGCAGCCCGCCCTGGCCGCTGGCATAGACCGGCGGCATGCCGGCCACCGGTGCGGAGACGGTGCCGGACCGGTTGACGATCCGCAGCCGGCCGGGCCGCTCCGTCACCAGCATGCGCCCATCCGGCAGGAAGGCGAGGCTCCACGGATTCTCGAAGCCGCTGGCGACGGTTTCAAGGCTCATCGTGCCGGCGGAGGTGCGGATGCTGGCGGGCGCCGCATCCTGTGCCGGCACCGGAGAGGCGAGCAGGGCGAGGGTGAGGGACAAGGCGGCGATGCGGAAGGGGCGGATCACGATGCTCTCCGGTTGGCTCTCCGGCCGGGCGACCTTACGCATCGTTAGAGCAGAGCGGGCGGCACAGGCAATGGCCGGTGCCGACAACGTGCCGCCGGCGCGGTCAAACCCGCGTCACCGACCTCCAGGCGGGCGGATCAGCCCTGGCGGCGCCGCTGCCGCGGCTCGACGGTCTGCAGCGTGTTGCGCAGCATGTAGCTCGACAGGCCGCACAGGGCGACGAAGGCGGCCAGCAGCATGGCGCCGATGGTCAGCCGGCCGCTCGGGTCGGCGCCGTCAAGCGCGCTGATCTCCATCGCCGAGGCCGCCTGCAGCCCGAACATGCACAGCACCGCCACGATGGCGAGCGTCAGGGTGAGCACGACGCCGGCTTCCATCAGCGCCCGGCGAAAGCGGCGGGCCGAGGTGTGCTTCACCTCGAAGGCGTGCTTCACCTCGGCAGCGGCGACGACATCGTGGTGTGGCATGGCGAAATCCTCATCCGGCGCCGGAGCATTCCGTTGCGATGGGGAGAGCTTCGGTGCCGAACGCGGCTGGCCGTCGACGGTACTTGGGCGATGCCGCGCGATTTCGGGGCAATTTCGCGGCAGGAGGTTAATACCCGTTAACCGGCGATTTCAGTGACCTGCGGCCGCCATTCCATGCCGACATGGCCGGGCTGTGCCGCGACCCGCGCCAGCCACCTTCGGACCGCCGGAAAAGCGGAGAGATCGAAGTCGCCCTCATCGGCCACATGGGTATGCGCATAGAGCGCGATATCGGCGATGGTGAACACCGAATCGACCAGGAAGCTGCGGCGCTGCAGGTGCCGGTCCATCACCTTCAGCGCCCGGTAGCCTTCCTCCATCCAGCGGTCGATGTCGTGGGTGCGCAGTTCGCGGCCGCCGCGCACCAGCTTCAGCCAGAAGCGGGCGGCGGCGATGGCCGGTTCGTGCGAATGCTGCTCGAAGAACATCCAGCGCAGCACCTGCGCGCGCGCCAGCGCGTCGCCCGGCAGCAGTGCCGAGCCGTCGGCGAGGTAGAACAGGATGGCGTTGGATTCCGGCAGGAACCGTCCCCCCGGCAATTCCAGCAACGGCACGCGGCCTTCCGGATTCTTCATCAGGAATTCCGGTGTGCGGTTCTCCCCGCGCAGGAGATCGACATCGACAAGCTCGAAGGGCATGCGCAGATGCGCGAGCAGCAGCCGGACCTTGTAGCAGTTGCCGGAACTCTGCATCGCATGGAGCTTGAGCACGCCGGGTTCCCGAATGCCGCGAAGGGGAGGGGTGATCGCGGCAGCATACCGCATCGATAGGTGGGTTGTGAGGTGGGGAAAGACTTGCCGCCGTGCAAGGGGTCGACTAGTTGTCGCGCGCAAAACACCCAAACGGAGTCCGGCCATGAGCCTCGTTTCCGCCGCCATGCAGCGCATCAAGCCCTCGGCGACCATCGCCATCTCCAACAAGGCGCGGGTGCTCAAAGCGGAAGGCCGCGACATTATCGCGCTGTCGGCCGGCGAGCCGGACTTCGAGACGCCCGACAACGTCAAGGAAGCCGCCATCAAGGCGATCCGCGACGGCCAGACCCGCTACACGGCGGTGGACGGCATCCCGGAGCTGAAGGCGGCCATCGTCGCCAAGTTCAAGCGCGAGAACGGCCTCACCTACAAGCCGAGCCAGATCACCGTCGGCACCGGCGGCAAGCAGGTGCTGTTCAACGCGCTGCTCGCCACCGTCGATCCCGGCGACGAGGTGATCATCCCGGCGCCCTATTGGGTGAGCTATCCGGATATCGTCAACTTCGCCGGCGGCACCCCGGTGGCGGTGGAGACGACGCTCGAGGATAATTTCAAGCTCCGTCCCGCGGCGCTGGAGGCGGCGATCACCCCGAAGACGAAGTGGCTGATCTTTAACTCGCCGTCCAACCCATCCGGCGCCGCCTACAGCCATGACGAGCTCAAGGCGCTCACCGATGTGCTGGTGAAGTATCCGCATGTCTGGATTCTTACCGACGACATGTATGAGCACCTGGTCTATGACGATTTCCAGTTCGTCACCCCGGCACAGGTAGAGCCCTCGCTCTACGACCGCACATTGACCATGAACGGCGTGTCGAAGGCTTATTGCATGACCGGCTGGCGCATCGGCTATGCCGGTGGACCGGAAGAGTTGATCAAGGCCATGGGCACGCTGCAGTCGCAGTCGACCTCCAACCCGAGTTCCATCGCCCAGTGGGCGGCGGTCGAGGCGCTGAACGGCCCGCAGGATTTCATCGCCGAGAACAACAAGTCGTTCAAGGAGCGGCGCGACCTGGTGGTCTCCATGCTTAACCAGGCCAGCGGGCTGACCTGCCCGAAGCCGGAAGGCGCCTTCTACGTCTACCCGTCCTGCGCCGGCGTCATCGGCAAGAAGACGGCCTCGGGCAAGGTGATCACCGACGATGAGGTGTTCGCCACCGAACTTCTCGACGCAGAGGGCGTTGCCGTGGTGCATGGCTCCGCCTTTGGCCTCGGTCCGGCGTTCCGGATTTCCTACGCCACCGCCACCAAGGATCTGGAGGAGGCGTGCCTGCGCATCCAGCGCTTCTGCGGTTCGCTGCGCTGAGGTAATAATATGGGGTGCGCCGGCATTCGCCGGTCGCACCTAATGGTCCCGTTTCCGGCGCAGAGGCGCCCGGTCCCAAGGAGATCGATCATGTTTCGCAAATATGTGACGCTCGGCGTTTTCGCGGCGACTCTGGCCGCCGGCTTTGGTGGCGTCCTTGCGACGCCGGCCTCGGCGCAGCAGATAAACCGGGTGCAGGTTGGCACGCTGGAGTGCACCGGCTCCAAGTCGGTCAGCTTCATCATCGGTTCGAAGCGCACGCTCGATTGCCGGTTCGTCACCCGTCGCGGTGCTCGCTATGCCTATGAGGGCACCATTCGCCGCTGGGGCCTCGATGTCGGCGTCACCGGCCGCAATTCCCTGGTTTGGGGCGTGTTCGCGCCGACCACGCGCATCGATTCCAGCGATCTGGCCGGTCGCTATGCCGGCGTGTCGGGCAGTGTTGCGCTCGGCCTCGGCGTTGCCGGCAACGCGCTGCTCGGCGGCTCCAAGAACACCATCGCGCTGCAGCCGTTCAGCGTCGAAGGCCAGACCGGCGTGAACCTCGCCGTCGGCGTCGGCGACCTGACCCTGCGGCCGAACTGATCGATCCACTTTTCGGTGTTGTAAGCGGCCCGGTATCGCAAGATACCGGGCCGCTTTGCTTTCGCGCGCCGCCGCGATCGCATCCGCACGGACCGCACGAGGAGTTGAACGCGACAGGATTGTAACGGCAGGCGTCTTTCCAGCGTATCTTCTACGTGCCAGCTGATGGAGACGACCATGCTGATCCGCCGCCGCCGCTCGTGGGAATTGCCGGAGGGCGCCGCCACGCCCGAATCCGTTTATCTGTCGCGCCGCCATCTTCTCGGTGCCGGCGTGGGGCTGGCCACCGGGGCGGCAGGGCTCGCCGCCGGGCTGGGATGGCCGGCCGAGGCGGCGACCGCGCCCGGCGATCCGGACAATGATCCGACCAAGGATCTTTATCCGGCAAAGCGCAACCCGGCCTTCACGCTCGACCGTCCGGTCACGCCGGAGGACATTTCCGGCAATTACAACAATTTCTACGAATTCGGCTCCGACCGGCGGAACTATCAGGTCGCGGACATTGCAGCCCGCATGCCGCGCCGGCCGTGGACCGTTAAGATCGACGGCCTCGTCGAGAAGGAGCGCGAGGTCGGCATCGACGACATCATCCGCGCCATGCCGCTGGAGGAGCGGCTCTACCGCCATCGCTGCGTCGAGGCGTGGTCGATGGCGGTGCCGTGGACCGGCTTTCCGGTGCGCGAGTTCATCGCGTTCGCCAAGCCGCTCTCCAGCGCCAAGTTCATCCGCATGGAAACCTTCGTGAACCCGGAGATCGCCCCCGGCCAGAACCGCTTCGTCTATCCCTGGCCTTATGTCGACGGCGTCACCATGGCCGAGGGGATGAACGACCTCGCCTTCTTCGTCACCGGCGTTTACGGCAAGCCGGCGCCGAACCAGTTCGGTGCGCCGCTGCGTCTGGCGCTGCCGTGGAAGTATGGCTTCAAGTCGGTGAAGTCGATCGTGCGGATCTCCTTCGTCGACAAGCGCCCGGTCGGGCTGTGGGAGCAGGTGCAGGGCCGCGAATACGGCTTCTGGGCCAATGTGAACCCGGCGGTGCCGCATCCGCGCTGGAGCCAGGCCAGCGAGCGCGACATCGGCACCGGCGAGCGCCGTCCGACGCTGATCTATAATGGCTATGCCGAACAGGTCGCCGGCCTCTATGCCGGCATGGACGCCAGCGAGCAGCTGTTCATGTGAGGGGCTTGCCGGGTAAATCGTCGCCCGGCCGGCTTCGACGCTTGCCTCCTCGGGTTTGGGCGGTCACCTTGCGGTGAGCGGCGGCGTTCCCCGTCGCCTCACCCGACACCCCATCCGATACGCGCAAAGGAGGCGCCGCGCAATGCCGCATCAGGTGCCGTTGATCGCGACCGTCTGTCTTGCCTTCGTGCTGGCGGCGATCCTTGGCTATGTCGCGACACGGCTGCGCCTGTCTCCCATCGTCGGCTATCTCTGCGCCGGGCTGATGGTCGGCCCCTATACCCCCGGCTTCGTCGCCGATACCTCGCTCGCCCCGCAGCTGGCCGAGCTCGGCGTCATCCTGCTGATGTTCGGTGTCGGCCTTCACTTCACCCCGCGAGACCTCCTGCGGGTCTGGAGCGTCGCCGTGCCGGGAGCGGTGGCGCAGATCGCGGTCGCCACCGTCGTCGGCCTCGGCCTGGCGCTGATATGGGGCTGGTCGGCGGCCGGAGGCCTGGTCTTCGGCCTGTCGCTCTCGGTCGCCTCGACGGTGGTGATGCTGCGCGCGCTGGAGGAGCAGCGGGCGCTGGAGACCGAGAACGGCCGCGTCGCCATCGGCTGGCTGGTGGTGGAAGATCTCGCCATGGTGCTTGTGCTGGTGCTCGTGCCGGTATTGGCGGGGCTGGCACGCGGGCAGCAGGCCGACATGGCGGACCTTGCCGCCTCGATCGGCACCACGCTCGGCGCCGTCGCCCTGTTCGTCGGGCTGATGCTGGTGGTGGGGCGCCGGGTGATACCGGCGATGCTGGCGCAGGTGGCCCGCACCGGCTCGCGCGAACTGTTCACCCTCTCCGTGCTCGGCGTCGCCCTCGGCATCGCCTATGGTTCGGCGCAGCTCTTCGGGGTGTCCTTTGCACTCGGCGCCTTCTTTGCCGGGCTCGTGCTGGGCGAATCCGACCTCAGCCACCGCGCGGCGGAGGGCTCGCTGCCGCTGCGTGACGCTTTCGCGGTGCTGTTCTTCGTCTCGGTCGGCATGCTGTTCGATCCGAGCATCCTGCTGCGCCGGCCGCTGGACGTGGCCGCCGTCATCACCGTCATCCTGCTGGTCAAGTCGGCAGCGGCGGTCGGGCTGGTGCGTCTGCTCGGGCGCTCGCACGGCATGGCGGCGACGGTGGCGGCGAGCTTGGCGCAGATCGGCGAGTTCTCCTTCATCCTCATCGGCCTCGGCATCAATGAAGGCCTGGCGCCGACCGAGGCGCGCGACCTCATCGTCGCCGGGGCGATGCTCTCCATCGCCCTCAATCCTTTCGCCTTCAGGGTGGCCGCGCGCTGGGCGGCACGTTTCGCCCGCGAGGAAACGGCGGTGGTGCCGGTTTCCGACGAGATCTACGGGCCGCACCAGCCCTATGGCGACGGGCCGGTCATCCTGATCGGTCTCGGCCGCGTCGGCTCGGCGGTGGCGGCGCAACTCACCGAGGCAAAGGTCCCGCTGGTGGTGGTCGACCAGGACCGGCTGAAGGTCGAGAGCTGGCGACGCGGAGGCGGGCGCGGCATTGTCGGCGGCGGCAACCCCACCGAAGTGCTGCGGGATGCCGGCATCGCCGGGGCGCGGACGCTGATGGTGACGGTGCCGGATGAATTGCAGGGCGGGGCGCTGATCGAGGCTGCCCGCCACATGCGTCGCGACCTGTTCATCACTGCCCGCGCCCATAGCGAGGAGGGGGTGGAGCACCTGCGCCGCCGTGGCGCCGATCTGGTTGTTTATGCCGAGCGCGAAGTGGCCGGCCGCATGATCGAGAACATACTCGGAGTATGAACATCGGTTCCCGGAAAGAAAAAAGCCGGGCTCAAAAGAGCCCGGCGAGTTTCGCCGCAGAGCGGCGACCTTCCAGAGGGGAACAGCTGAAGCACTCGGTGCATCAGCGTCGAAGCAACATATGACTGTTCATAAGGCATTTGGCAATGAATTATGCCCGCATGGCAGGCATGCGTTTTGCGGGCATCAGCAATGATCTGTCGTCAACTCGCATTTCTGCGACAATTTTATAACGATTCAGGTCAAGTTTGCGTTGATTTCCGCAAATCTTCCGGTCGTGCGCCGTGCGCCACCCGCGCCCCGAGAGGGAGCGTGCATAAAAACTAGTCATTGAGGGCGTCAGAAATTCCAGCGCTGCGCCTTGGCGACCAGGAAGTCGCGGAACACCTGGATGCGCGCCACCGAGCGCATTTCCTGCGGGTAGACGAAATAGGCTTCCAGCGTCGGCGTCGGCCGCTCGGGGAAGAGCTGCACCAGCGTCGCCGAATCTTCCAGCAGATAGTCGGGCACGATGCCGATGCCCACCCCGCGCTCCACCGCCCGCTTGAGGCCGAGCACGTTGTTGACCGACAGCGAGGGCACGCGCCCGTCCTGCCCGTCCTCCAGCCCCGCCCGCTCCAGCCAGTTCAGGCCCTGGAAATAGGAGGGAATCGGCCCGCCGAGCAGGATGATGCGGTGCTTGTCGAGCTCGTCCAGCGTGCGCGGATGGCCGTTGCGCTTGAGATATTCCGCCGAGGCGAAGGCGTGAAAATGCACGGTGAACAGCTTGCGCTGGATCAGGTCCGGCTGCACCGGCTGGCGCAGGCGGATGGCGACGTCGGCCTCGCGCATGGCGAGGTCGAGTTCGTCGTCGGTCAGGATCAGCGTGATGCGGATATCGGGATAGAGCTCGAGGAACTCGCCGATCCGCGCGGTGAGCCAATGGGTGCCGAGGCCCATGGTGGTGGTGACGCGCAACTCGCCATTCGGCTTTTCGCGCGAGTCGGTCAGCTTGGCCCGCGCCGCTTCCAGCTTCATGAACACTTCATGCGCGGTGCGGTAGAGCAGGTCGCCCTGCTCGGTCAGGATCAGGCCGCGGGCGTGGCGGTGGAACAGCGGAATGTTGAGTTCCTGCTCCAGCGCCGATACCTGCCGGCTCACCGCCGACTGCGACAGCCCCAGCGCCTCGCCGGCATGGGTAAAGGAGCCGGCCTCCGCTGCGACGTGGAAGACCTTGAGCTTGTCCCAGTCCATGTCGCGAGCCCGCGCCTTGCCTTCCATGTCACTCCGCCGCATGTGCGAGGGGATGCCGGGCGGCGAGGAAACGCTCGGCTTCGAGCGCGGCCATGCAGCCCATGCCGGCGGCGGTCACCGCCTGCCGGAAAATATCGTCGGCGACATCGCCGGCGGCGAAGACCCCTTCCACCGAGGTGGAGGTGGAATAGGGGGCGGTCCACACATAGCCGCTGGGCTTCAGCTTGAGCTGGCCGGCGACGAGTTCGGTCGCCGGAGCATGGCCGATGGCGATGAACACGCCGTCCGCCTTGTGCTCGCTGAAGGCGCCGGTCTCGACATTCTTCAGCACCACGCCGGTAACCTTGGTGGGCTCGTTCTCGCCCTTCACCTCATGCAAAGCCGCGTTCCACACCACCTCGACCTTGGGATGGGCGAACAGCCGGTCCTGCAGGATGCGCTCGGCGCGGAAGCTGTCGCGGCGATGCACCACCGTCACCTTGGAGGCGAAATTGGTGAGGAACAGCGCCTCCTCGACCGCGGTATTGCCGCCGCCGATCACGAAGACCTCCTTGCCGCGATAGAAGAAGCCGTCGCAGGTGGCGCAGGCGGAGACGCCGAAGCCGCGATAGGCCTGCTCGGAGGGCAAGTCGAGCCAGCGCGCCTGGGCGCCGGTGGATAGGATCACCGTTTCGGCGATCCACACCTGCCCCGAATCGGTTTCCAGCCGGAACGGACGGGAGGAGAAATCCGCCTTGGTGACGATGTCGCTGACGATGCGCGTGCCCACATGCTCGGCCTGCGCCTGCATCTGCTCCATCAGCCACGGACCCTGGATCGGGTCCTTGAAGCCGGGATAGTTCTCGACATCGGTGGTGATGGTCAGCTGCCCGCCGGGCTGGATGCCTTGGAACAGCACCGGTTCCAGCATGGCGCGCGCGGCATAGATCGCCGCGGTATAGCCGGCGGGGCCGGAACCGATGATCGCCACCTTGACGTGGTTGGGGGCCGGCGACATGAAAGCACTCGCATAAATATCATGGCGCGGCACTGGCCACACCTTCAGGACGCTGCATCTGGCTTGTGGCGCCGTCGCTTGCAAGAGGACGCAAGCAAGAGACGAGCCGGCCAGCCACTCTCAGCCATGCGAAAATGTAGGGACTCGGGCTTTGCTCTGCAAGCGGCTCGTGGCTTATCCCAAAGTTGTCCCAAGGCAAGATTGCGTCGTCCTGCACGAAAGATTATTGCGCTGATCGGCCGCTCCTCTATGGTGCGCGCCGGGCGCGGCGCCTTTCGTCGCCCCAATCAGGAGAGCCTTGCGTGGCGCGCCGCATCGATACGATCGACTGGAACATCCTGCGCGAGCTTCAGGGGGATGGCCGCATCACCAATGTCGAGCTTTCGCAAAGGGTCGGCATCTCCGCGCCGCCCTGCCTGCGCCGGGTGCGGGCGCTGGAGGAAGAAGGCATCATCAAGGGCTACCGCGCCCTGTTGGACGAGAAGGCGCTCGGCTTCGACCTGATGGCCTTCGCCATGGTGCATCTGGTCAGCCAGGCCGAGGCCGACCTCACCGCCTTCGCCGACCAGGTGGAACGCTGGCCGCTGGTGCGCTCCTGCTGGATGCTTTCCGGCGAGACCGATTTCATCCTCCTCTGCGTGGCGCCGGATCTGCGCTCCTTCCAGAATTTCGTGCTGGAGCTCACCAGCGCCCCCAATGTCAGCAAGGTGAAGACGGCGCTGACCCTCAGGCAGGCCAAGGATGCCGCCATCGTGCCGATGGACGGGCAGACGAGATGATCGTCGCCACCGCCACGGATGCCGCCTATGTCGAGCTCACCGCGGTGCTGCTCGCCTCGCTGGCGGCCCATGCGGGCGGTGAGACCGGGCGCGTGGTGGTGTTCTGCGACAATGTCGGCGCCGAGGACCAGGCGCGGCTGCGTGCCAGCTATGCGCGGGACAATATCGCGTTCGTCGATCTGGCCCGCGAGATGGAACGCCATTTCGGCGCCCGTCCGGTGAACCACCATCTCTCGCGCACCGCCTATGCCCGCATCCTGATGCCGCTGCTGCTGCCGGAGGCGCAGGGCCGGCTGCTCTATGTCGATTGTGACACGCTGATCAACGCCCCGCTCGCCCCGCTGGCCGGGCTCGACATGCAGCGCTTTGCCGTGGCGGCGGTGGATGATGTCGCCCGCCTCGATCCGGCCCGCCACGCCGCGCGCAACATCGCCATCGGCCTGCCCGGCGAGACGCGCTATTTCAATAGCGGCGTGCTGCTGATCGACCTCGACCAGTGGCGTCGCGAGGGCTTGTCCGAGAAGGTGATGGCATTTGCCGCCGATCACCCCGATCTGCCGATGATGGATCAGGATGCGCTGAACGGCACGCTGCGGGGCAAGTGGCTGGCGCTCGACGAGCGCTGGAACCTGCACCGCCGGCTGGTGAAGGGGCGCTATGAGGGCGATCCCGTCGACTGGGACCAGGCCGCCATCATCCACTTCATCGGCCAGATCAAGCCGAACTACGCCGATTGCGACCACCCGGCCCGCGCCCGCTTTCTCGCCCACCGCGCCCGTACCCCCTTCGCCCAGGCGAAGATGAAGACAAGGCTCTCGCGCAAGATCGAGAAGCGGGTGCGCAAGTGGCGGCGGTTCCGCAACTGGCTGGGCCGCCGTCTGCTCGGCGCGGGGCAAGTGAAGTGAGTCCCGGCGTGACACGCGTGCTCGTCCTGCGCGACCGGCAGCCCGGCCATTTCAACCAGGCGGAGGGATTAGCCCTCGCCGTCGCCCGTCTTGCGCCCACCGATGTGCAGCGGCTGGAGATTCGCCCTGCCAAATGGGCACGCGACGACCTGCGCAAGCTGATCATGCGCCGCTGGGGAAGGGATGCCCGCTTCTGGCTGCGGCTGATGTACGGCGTTGATCTCGCAAGCGTCACCCGGCCCGACATCATCGTCGCCTCGGGGCGCCCGACCATCGCCGCCGGCCTGCTGCTCTCGCGGCATTTCGCGGCGCCGCTGGTCGTCTCCGGCGGCATTGACGGCTACGACGCGGCCGCCATCGCCCTCAACATCGTCTCCTCGCCGCGGCAGGCCGGCGATCCCGGCGCCGCCTATGCGCCGATCCCCTCGACGGTCGATGCCGACGCCTATCCGCCACCGCGCCGGCTCGGCGACATTGCAGCGCTCGACGGTGCCTCGCTGGCGCTGCTGGTCGGCGGTTCGGCCTATCGCCGCGACTACCCGCCGGAGGA
Organism: Ancylobacter sp. 3268; assembly: GCF_031456575.1. Taxonomy (NCBI): domain Bacteria; kingdom Pseudomonadati; phylum Pseudomonadota; class Alphaproteobacteria; order Hyphomicrobiales; family Xanthobacteraceae; genus Ancylobacter; species Ancylobacter sp. 3268. The sequence continues at coordinate 107,161 of NZ_JAVDUX010000015.1, read as the reverse complement.
GTGGGAGGCCCTGCTCGCCTTCGTGCCGGCGGTGGCTGCCCGCTACGGCGTGAAATGGCGCGTCACCACCTCGCGCCGCACGCCGGACGAGGTGTCCGACCGCTTCAAGGCGCTGGCGGCGTCGGGCGCGGTGGCCGAGTTCGTCGACTACCGCGCCGCCGGCCCCGGCTCGGTGCGGGCGCTGTTCGGCGCCGACGCCGTCGTCGTCACCGAGGATTCGCTCAGCATGCTGGCCGAGGGTCTCGCCGCCCGCCGGCCGGTGATCGGGCTGAAGTCGCGCGTGGTGCACAAGCACTATGCCAACGAGATCATCGCCGGCATGGCCGGCGCCAGCCTCGCCATCCTGCCCATGGCGACCGTGACGCCGGAGCGGTTCGCCGCCACACTCATCCGGCTGGTTCCGCCCACCGACGATGCGCGCGACATCCTCGCCCGCGCTTTGGCGCCGGTGCTCGGCCTTCCCGTTCCCGAACCCCGGAGCCCCGCCTGATGCTCGCCGTCATCTGCATCAAATGGGGCGAGGCTTATCCGTCCGAGGATGTGAACGTTCTTTACCAGGGCGTGCGCGACCACCTGTCCGAGCCATTCCGCTTCATCTGCCTCACCGACCGGGCGGACGGCCTGCGGCCGGAGATCGAGACCGCCGACCTGCCCGGCACCGGGGCGCTCGCTTTGCGCTGGCGCGGCTGCTGGCCGAAGCTGGGCATGTTCGCGCCCGGTCTTTTCGCGGGGATCGACCTCGCGCTCTATCTCGATCTCGACGTGGTGATTCTGCGCCCGCTCGATCCCATCGTCGCCCATGCCCGCGCCACGCCCGGCCTGCACATATTGCGCGAGTGGAACCCGAACATCTGGGAGTTGCTGCCGGTATCGCTGCGCCCGGACCGCGGCGCCCAGAGTTCGATGGTCGCCTGGCGCCCCGGCGAGCAGGAGCATCTGTATCTCGATGCCATGGCCGATCCCGAGGCCGCCTACGCCCTCGCCAAGAACGATCAGGTCTATATCGGCGTGCGCGCGCAAGGGCGGCATTATTTCCCGGAAGGTTTTGCCGTGTCCTTCCGCCGCCACTGCGTGCCGCACTGGCCGCTGAACTATCTGTTCCGTCGCGCCATCAAGCCACGTCGGGTGCCGCTCGTCGTGTTCCACGGCGTGCCCAAGCCGAGCGAGGTCGCCCGCGCCGATGTGAAGGCGTGGGGCACGCGCACCCGTCCGGGCTATGGCCCGGTCGACTGGGTCCGCGCCTATTGGGAGCGCGGCCTGCGCGGCACGCGGGAGGCTAATGCGGGCGCCGACGCTCAGCCGCGCCGGGCGACGTCCCACATCGCCTCGTAGACGGCATTGATCCTTGCGGCCTCGCGCTCCAGCGAGAACTCGGCGAGAGCGTGCGCCCGCGCCTGTCCGCTCATTGCCGTCCGCGCGGCGTCGTCGCGTTCGAGGTGGCCCCGCAGCGCCGCCGCCATGGCGGCGACGTCGCCGGGAGGAACCAGCGCCCCGGTGATACCCTCGACCACCAGTTCCTCGAAGGCGCCGACCCGGGTGGCGATGACCGGCACGCCGCAGGCCATGGCCTCGATAGGGGTGACGCCGAACCCTTCCCAACGCTGTGGCGCGACATAGAGGTCGAGCGCGCGATACCAGCCCGGCGTCGCCGAGGTCTCCACCTCGCCGGGGAACAGCAGGCGGTCTTGCAGTCCTGCCGCCTTCACTTTCGCCTTCAGCCCTTCGAGGAAGCCGGCGTCGGCGCCCACCGCCCGGCCGAGCACCACGCCGCCCCAGCCGGGATGTTCCGGCAGGACCTGCAGAAGAGCATCGACGAACACGTCGGTGCCCTTCTGCGGCCGGATGCGTCCGAAGCAGCCGATGAGCCGGAGGTCGGGCAGCCCCAGCGCTGCCCGCGCCGCCGCGCGGTCTGGTGCCGGATGGAACGTCCCGGCATCGATGCCGTGATGGATGACGGTGGAGGGACGCTTGAGATAGCTCGCGGTCTTACCCGAGGTGGAGATCACCGCGTCCATCCGCGAGATCAGAAACCGCGTCCATGCCGTGTGGTGGCGCTGCGAGGCGGAGGTGAAGGCCAGAAGCAGCTTCATGCGCAGCACGTCGCGCAGCGCGATGCCGGCCAGCATCTCGATGTTGCGCCGGGCATGCCAGATGCGCGCCGGGCGGTCAGGCGGGGCCTGCCAGAAATGCCGCAGATCCAGCCAGGCGATGCGCGGCACCCCGGTCGCCAGTTTCGGCCCCAGCGCCGCGATCCGCAGCGTCCGCGCCTGCACCGGCACCACGCGCTCCAACGTGGCGGTGACGCCGGAGAGCCGGCGCTTGAGATTGGGCGCGACGGCTTCGATCCTGGTCGGATCCGGAAAGTTGGCCGGATCGGGCCTCAGCTCGGAGCCGCCGCGCGCCATGGCAATGTCAGGAGATCAGGCGAAGCGCACTTCGGCAATCTCGTAGGAGCGGGCGCCCTTGGGCGTCACCACTTCCACTGAGGTGCCCAGCTTCTTGCCGATCAGCGCACGGGCCATCGGCGAGGAGATCGAGATGCGGCCGGCCTTGGCGTCGGCTTCCATGTCGCCGACGATCTGCCAGACGCGCTCTTCCTCGGTGTCCTCGTCGATCAGCTTCACCGTGGCGCCGAACTTCACCACGTCGCCGGTGAGCTTGGCGACGTCGATGATCTCGGAGCGCGACAGCTTGTCCTCGAGCTCGGCGATGCGGCCCTCGTTCAGCGCCTGCTGTTCCTTGGCCGCGTGGTACTCGGCGTTCTCGGAGAGATCGCCATGGGCGCGCGCTTCGGAGATGGCGTCGATGATGCGAGGACGCTCCACCTGCTGGCGGCGCTTCAACTCGTCCTCGAGGGCGGCATGCCCGCCGGCGGTCATCGGAATCTTTTCCATAGGTCTCTTATGACCTCCCAAAAAAGCAAACACAGCCCCCGCGATGGGCCCCGCCGCCGTTACGGCGAAAGGACCTTCGCGTCGGGCTGATGTCTGTCTGTTGTCGGCCGGATCGGCTCGCGATCGCCAAAAGCGAATCGCGAGGTCAGCCCCGGTCGTGCCTGAAGTAGTCCTGCAGGGCGCGTACCTCAAGATCGCCGCCAATATAGGCCTTGATCCCGCGCGCCGCTGCAATGGCCCCTGACAGGGTGGTGTAATAAGGCACTTTGTGCAAGAGGGCGGCGCGCCGCAGCGAGCGGCTATCGGCCAGCGCCTGGGCGCCTTCGGTGGTGTTGAACACCAGCTGCACGTCGCCGTTCTTGATGGCGTCGACGATGTGCGGCCGGCCTTCCAGCACCTTGTTCACCTTGGCGGCGGGAATCCCGTTCTCCGCGAGATAGCGCTGGGTGCCGGAGGTCGCCAGCACCTTGAAGCCCAGCGAGGCCAGCAGCCGCGCGGTGTCGAGGATGCGCGGCTTGTCGTCCTCGCGCACCGAGATGAACACCGTGCCGGCCTTCGGCACCTTGGTGCCGCCGCCGAGCTGGCTCTTGGCGAAGGCCACCTCGAAGGACCGGTCGAGGCCCATCACCTCGCCGGTGGAGCGCATTTCCGGGCCGAGCACCGTGTCGACGCCGGGGAAGCGGGCGAAGGGGAACACCGCCTCCTTCACCGCCACATGGTCGAGCACCGCCGGCTTGAGGCCGAACGACGCCAGCTTCTCACCGGCCATGACGCGGGAGGCGATCTTTGCGAAAGGCTCGCCGACCACCTTGGCGACGAAGGGCACTGTGCGCGACGCGCGCGGGTTCACTTCGAGGACGTGGATCACCCCGTCCTTGATCGCGTACTGCACGTTCATTAGCCCGCCGACACCGAGCGCCAGCGCCATCTTCCGCGTCTGCTGCTCGAGCTCGGCGATGGTGGCGGCCGACAGCGAATAGGGCGGCAGCGAGCACGCGCTGTCGCCCGAATGGATGCCGGCTTCCTCGATATGCTCCATGATGCCGCAGATGAAGGTGTCGGTGCCGTCGGCGAGGCAGTCGACGTCCACTTCGATGGCGTCCGACAGGTAGCGGTCGAACAGCAGCGGGTTCTTGCCGAGCAGGGTGTTGATCTGCCCGGTCTTGTCGTTCGGATAGCGCGCCTTGATGTCGTTCGGCACCAGCCCCGGCAGCGTCTCCAGGAGGTAGTCGCCGAGCTGCGCGTCCTCGTGGATGATCTGCATCGCCCGGCCGCCCAGCACATAGGAGGGGCGCACGACGAGCGGATAGCCGAGGTCGGCGGTGACGAGGCGCGCCTGCTCCACCGAATAGGCGATGCCATTGGCCGGCTGCTTCAGCTTCAGCTTGTCGAGCAGCGTCTTGAAGCGGTCGCGGTCTTCGGCGAGGTCGATCGCATCCGGCGAGGTGCCGAGAATCGGGATCTCCGCCTCTTCCAGCGCCCGGGCGAGCTTGAGCGGCGTCTGACCGCCGAACTGCACGATCACGCCGTGCAGCGTGCCGTTGGCGCGCTCGCGGTCCAGGATCTCGATCACGTCCTCGGCGGTCAGCGGCTCGAAATACAGCCGGTCCGAGGTGTCGTAGTCGGTCGAGACGGTCTCCGGGTTGCAGTTGACCATGATGGTCTCATACCCGGCATCCTTCAGCGCGAAGGCGGCGTGGCAGCAGCAATAGTCGAACTCGATGCCCTGGCCGATGCGGTTCGGCCCGCCGCCGAGGATGGCGACCTTCTTGGCGGAGGAGGGACGGCTCTCATCCGCCACCGCGCCGGCGAACGGCGTCTCGTAGCTCGAATACATATAGGCGGTCGGGGAGGCGAACTCGGCGGCGCAGGTGTCGATGCGCTTATAGGCCGGTCGCACGTCGAGCGAACGCCGCAGCGCCGCGACATCCGCCTCGTGCTGGCGGGTGAGGCTGGCGAGCCGCTGGTCGGAAAAGCCCATCGCCTTCAGCCGGCGGAAGGCGCCGGCGGTCTTGGGCAGGCCATGGGCGCGGATCTTGGCCTCGGTGTCGACGATCTCACGGATCTGCTCGAGGAACCATGGGTCGATCTTGCAGCCATTGTGGATCTGTTCGTTGTCGAGCCCAAGCCGCATGGCCTGCGCCACCTGCAGCAGACGGTTCGGCGTCGGCGTGCCGATGGCCGCGCGGATGGCGTTCTTGTCGTCGCCCTGGCCGAGGCCTTCGATCTCGATCTCGTCGAGGCCGGTCAGCCCGGTCTCCAGCGAGCGCAGCGCCTTCTGCAGCGATTCCTGGAAGGTGCGGCCGATCGCCATGGCTTCGCCCACCGACTTCATCGAGGTGGTCAGCACCGGGTCGGCGCCGGGGAACTTCTCGAAGGCGAAGCGCGGAATCTTGGTGACGACGTAGTCGATGGTCGGCTCGAACGAGGCCGGGGTGGCGCCGCCGGTGATGTCATTGGCGATCTCGTCGAGCGTGTAGCCTACCGCAAGCCGCGCCGCGACCTTGGCGATCGGGAAGCCGGTGGCCTTCGACGCAAGGGCGGACGAGCGCGAGACGCGCGGGTTCATCTCGATGACGATCATCCGGCCCGTTTCCGGGTCGATGGCGAACTGGACGTTGGAGCCGCCGGTCTCCACCCCGATCTCGCGCAGCACCGCCAGCGAGGCGTCGCGCATGATCTGGTATTCCTTGTCCGTCAGCGTCAGCGCCGGGGCGACGGTGATCGAATCGCCGGTGTGCACGCCCATCGGATCGATGTTCTCGATGGAGCAGACGATGATGCAGTTGTCCGCCTTGTCGCGGACGACCTCCATCTCGTACTCCTTCCAGCCGAGCACGCTCTCCTCCACCAGCACCTCGTTGGTGGGGGAGGCGTCGATGCCGCGCTCGATGATCTCGATATATTCCGACTTGTTGTAGGCGATGCCGCCGCCCTGGCCTCCCATGGTGAAGGACGGGCGGATGATCGCCGGCAGGCCGATCTCGTCGAGCGCTTCCAGCGCCTGCGGCAGGGTCTTGATCTGGCGGGAGCGCGGCGTGTCGAGGCCGATCTTGGTCATGGCATCGCGGAACAGTTCGCGATCTTCGGCCTTGTCGATGGCCTCGGCGGTGGCGCCGATCATCTCGACGTCATATTCGTCGAGCACGCCCATCTTGCGCAGCGACAGCGCGCAGTTCAGCGCCGTCTGGCCGCCCATGGTCGGCAGCAGGGCGAAGCCGCCCGGAGCGACATGGCGCTCCTTGGCGATGATCTTGGCGACGATCTCCGGGGTGATCGGTTCCACATAGGTGGAATCGGCAAGATCCGGGTCCGTCATGATGGTCGCCGGATTGGAGTTCACCAGCACCACGCGGTAGCCCTCGGCCTTGAGGGTCTTGCACGCCTGGGTGCCGGAATAGTCGAACTCACAGGCCTGTCCGATAACGATAGGACCGGCGCCGATGATGAGGATGGTGGAGATGTCTGTGCGTTTCGGCATCGGATCCCGTGCGGCTCGCGCATTCGACCGGGCGCACGAAAAAGGACGCGTTTGCGACGCGTCCTGGTGAACCCGGATCAGTTTGTTGGCGGGGGGTCCCGCAATTGGGGGCTTCCCTTAAACCAGATTCCCGCGAGGGGGAAGGGCAGCAGTGGCTCGTCGCCCTGCGGCGGACGCGGATCGGCTCATACCTTCCACAATTGCATGAGAGGCCCCTCGCGACCTTCGACAGGGTCGCCGTCGGGCAGCGCCACGGCGCGGATGCGGGCGAGGGCGTCGTCGAGCCCGTTCGCCGATGGCCGCTCGATCTCATAGTCCTGTCCGAGCGGATAGGCGCCAACCACCAGGAAGTCGACGCTGGCCTCCAGCCGCCGGTGGCCGGTGCCGGCCGGCAGCACCACGACGTCGCCCGGCGTCAGCTTCAGCGCGGCACCGCCCTCGCCGCCGATCAGCACCTGGGCGGTGCCCCGGGCGATACCCAGCGTCTCGTGCGCGGTGGAATGGAAGTGGTGATAGTCGAAGATGCCGTCGCGCCAGCGGCACTCCCAGTCATTGGCGTTGATCGCGTCCTCGATCCGCCCCGGATCGGCGGGCAGGGCGGCGCGATAGATCAGCACGGGCAGGTCGGGGTTGTTGGGTATCCCGGCCGAAGGCTTGAAGCGCAGATGCTCGGGAATAGACATTGGGGGGCTCCTCTCCGGCAGAACCCTCCATAAGCGCGCCGGTTCCGTTTCAGCCGGCCTTTGCCGCGTCGAATGCCGCGCGCGCCGCTTCGATGCGCCCGATGTTGGCCTCCGCCCACAGCCAGACGCCACAGAAGGCCTCGGCCAGGCTCAAGCCGAGATCGGTCAGCCGGTATTCGACGCGCGGCGGGATCACCGGATGCACCGTGCGCACCAGCAGGCCGTCGCGCTCCATCTGCCGCAGCGTCTGGGTCAGCATCTTCTGGCTGATGCCGCCGGCGAACTCGCCGATGCGGGTGAAACGCAATTCGCCGTGCTCGGTCAGTACCTCCAGCACGATCATCGTCCATTTGTCGGCGACGCGGCCGATCACCTCGTTCACCAGCGCCTCGACACGCGGGTCGACCTCGGTCGGCCACGGATGAACGTGCGACGGGATGGCCGGGGCGGGACGAGGTGCGGACATGACTTAACTCTCCATCTGGTAAGTATAGATCTTTTGGGTGCCTACTTTCTGATCGTAAGTGTGAACCATATAACCATTGCCGAGACAAACACCAGCATTCGCGGAGGCGAAAATGGACATCAGCGGCAACACCATCCTGATCACCGGCGGCAATGGCGGCATCGGCCGCGCGCTCGCCGAAGCCCTGCATAGGGAAGGCAACCGCATCGTCATCACTGGCCGCCGCAAGGAGGCGCTGGAAGAGGTCGTCGCGGCCAATCCGGGCATGGCCTATGAGCTGCTCGACGTGGCGGATGCGCAGGCGATATCGGGCTTTGCCGGCGTGGCGGCGGTGAAGTACCCGGCACTCAACGTCGTCATCAACAATGCCGGCATCATGGTCGCCGAGAACTGGACCGCCGATCAGGTCGACCTCGCCGTGCCGGAGGCGATCATCGCCGCCAACCTGCTCGGACCGATCCGGCTGACGGCGGCGCTGCTGCCGCAGCTCAAACGGCAGCCTTCGGCGACGGTGGTCACCGTCTCCTCCGGCCTCGCCTTCGTGCCGCTGGTCGCCACCCCGACTTACAACGCCACCAAGGCAGCGATCCATTCCTGGAGCCAGAGCCTGCGCGCGCAACTCGCCGGCACCTCGGTGGGGGTCATCGAGATCGTGCCGCCGCAGGTCGCCACCGAGCTAATGCCCGGCAATTCGCTGAATCCGAATGCGCTGCCGCTCGATGCCTTCATCACGGAGGTCGTCGAGCTGCTCAAGACGCATCCGGACGGTCCGGAGATCTGCGTCCAGCGCGTCGGCTTCCTGCGCGGTGCCGAAGCGCGCGGCGACTACGCCAAGGTCTTCGCCACCCTCAACGACGGCACCCATTGACGGAAAAGGCCGGGAGCGCGCCTGCTCCCGGCCTTTCATCTCGGCCATTCGCGAAGAAGGGCGGCTCAGGCCGCCTTCTTGTTGCTGGCGATCATCTCGACGAAGCGGTCGAACAGATAGTGGCTGTCCTGCGGGCCCGGGCTCGCCTCGGGATGGTACTGCACCGAGAACACCGGCCTGTCGGTCAGCTGGATGCCGGCATTCGAGCCGTCGAACAGCGAGACATGGGTTTCCGCGGCGGTGGCCGGCAGGCTGTTGCGGTCGACCGCGAAGCCGTGGTTCATCGAGGTGATCTCCACCTTGCCCGTGGTCATGTCCTTCACCGGGTGGTTCGCCCCGTGATGGCCCTGGTGCATCTTCACCGTGCGCCCGCCCACGGCGAGGCCGAGCATCTGGTGGCCGAGGCAGATGCCGAAGGTCGGGATGCCGCGATCGATGATGTCGCGAATCACCGGCACTGCATATTCCCCCGTCGCCGCCGGGTCGCCCGGGCCGTTGGAGAGGAACACGCCGTCCGGCTGCAGCGAGAGGATCTCCTCGGCGGAGGTCGTCGCCGGCACCACCGTTACCTTGCAGCCGGCGCGGGCAAGCAGGCGCAGGATGTTGCGCTTGATGCCGTAGTCGATGGCGACGACGTGATGCGCCGGCGCCTCCTGCCGGCCGTAGCCTTCCGGCCACTGCCAGGGCGTTTCGTCCCACGCGAAGCGCTGGGCGCTGGTCACCATCGGCACCAGGTCCATGCCTTCGAGGCCCGGCCAGCCGGCGGCTTCCTTCTTGAGCGCCTCGACGTCGAACACCCCGTCCGGCGCATGGGCGATCACCGCGTTCGGCATGCCCTTGTCGCGGATCAGCGCGGTGAGCGCCCGGGTGTCGATGCCGGAAATGGCGATGATGCCGCGGGCCTTCAGCCAATTGTCGAAATGGCGGGTGGCGCGATAATTCGAGGGATCGGTGATGGCGGAGTGGAGCACGACGCCCCGCACGCCGGAGGCGGCAGCCATCGAGACGGTCTCGATGTCCTCCTCATTGGTGCCGACATTGCCGATATGCGGGAAGGTGAAGGTGATGATCTGCCCGGCATAGGACGGATCGGTCAGCACTTCCTGATAGCCGGTCATCGCGGTGTTGAAGCACACCTCGCCGACCGCCTGGCCGGTGGCGCCGAGCCCGAAGCCTTCCAGCACGGTACCGTCGGCGAGAACGAGAAGCGCGGTGGGAAGCGGTTCGGCCCACACGTCATCGGTGGCCGCATCGGATGCGTTGCCGCTCATGTGTCTTGTTCCTCGGTTAAGTGTGGCCTAATTAATCGCTTGCTGCGCCTTATGCCAGCCCGCAACGCTGCGCATCGGTTCTTCGTGCAGCGCGGAGCTGCATGCAAGACTTTCCATGCAGGATTTGCCATGGATGGTTCGCGCGGCGGAAATCAGGCGGCCGGTCGTGGCCGTGGGAGTTTTTCGAAGCTTTTCGGGCGTGACGGAGCGGCGCGACACCGGTCGCCGCCGCCGCCCGGACATAGGATGTGAAGAGAGGCAGACGTGCTGCGCGAGAAGATCAATACCTCCCTCAAGGAATCGATGAAGGCCGGCGACAAGCTGCAGCTGGGCACGCTTCGCCTGATCAATGCGGCGATCAAGGATCGCGACATCGAGGCGCGCGGCCAGGGCAAGGACCCGCTGTCCGACGACGATCTGCTCGGCCTGCTCACCAAGATGGTCAAGCAGCGCGAGGAATCGGCCAAGGTCTATGAGGAGGCCGGCCGCGTCGATCTGGCGACGCAGGAGCGCGAGGAGATCAAGGTCATCCTGTCGTTCCTGCCGACGCAGATGAGCGAAGCCGAATCGCAGGCCGCCATCGCCGCGGTGATCGCCGAGATCGACGCTCATGGCCTCAAGGACATGGGCCGCACCATGGCGGCGCTGAAGGAGCGCTACACCGGCGTGATGGATTTCGGCAAGGCGAGCGGCGCGGTCAAGTCACTGCTCACCGCGTGATCGAGGCCGGCCGGCGGGGCGTTCCGCTGGCCGGATTTTCCCTGCGGCCGCCGCGTGGCGGCATCGTTCGACAGGATCACCCATGAGCGCCCGTCCCGACCTTGCGCCGCCGTCCCCCGCGGTGCGCGACCTGCTGGCGCCCGGCGGCGTGCTGCGCGCCGGCATCAACCTGTCGAACTTCCTCTTGGTCACCGGCCGCACCGAAGCCGGCGATCCGGTGGGCGTCTCGCCGGACATGGCGCGCGCCTTCGCCGATCATCTCGGCGTGGCGCTGAAGCTGGTGCCCTATGCCTCGCCCGGCCTCGTCGCCGATGCAGCCTCCCGCGACGAATGGGACATCGCCAATATCGGCGCCGAGCCGCAGCGGGCGGAAGTGATCGCCTTCACGCCCGCCTATTGCGAGATCGAGGCGACCTATCTGGTGCCGGCCGGCTCGCCCCTGCAGGCGGTGGCCGAGGTCGATGCCCCCGGCATCGAGATCGCGGTGACGCGCCGCACCGCCTACGGCCTCTGGCTGGAGCGCAACGTCGCCCATGCGACGCTGGTGCCCTCCGAGAGCATGGCCGAGGCGCTCACCGACTTTATCGACAACAGGCGCGACGCGCTTGCCGGCCTGCGGCCCGGCCTGCTCGCCGATCTTGCCCGCGTGCCGGGCGGGCGGCTGCTGCCCGGCCAGTACGCCGCCGTGCAGCAGGCCATCGGCACGCCGAAGGCCAAGGCGGCAGCGCTCGACGAAATCGTCCGTTTCGTCGAGGCCGCCAAGGCGTCCGGCTTCGTCGCCGGCCTGATCGCCCGGCACGGCGTCGAGGGCAAGCTGGGCGTCGCCCCCGCCGCCTGACGCGGGCGCCCTTACTTGGGCGGGTGCCCTTACTTGGGAATACGCGCCTCGTATTCGTCGGCATAGCGCGACATGAGCGGCCAGATCGCCGGGCGCTCATGGCCCTCCAGTTCCTCGACTAGCAGGGCGAGATGGGCGTGCCAGCCGCCGGCAACGCTGAGCATGGCGTCGCGCGAGGCGAGGCGCTGGTGGGTCACCGTCAGCAGCACTTTCGCGCCGCGCGGAGCGAGTTCGAAGGTCACCTCGGAGGCGCCGGCCGAGCAGCCGTCCCAGCTGAAGCGCAGCAGCCGGTTGGGTTCGCAGGCCAGAACGACGCCCTGATTGTGGTGCTCGCCCTCATATTTGGCGAAGCGCTCCGGCGTCGGCTGGCCGCGGTTCAGCTCGCCATTGCGGAAGAGGAGATCGACCTGGCCGCCGGGGGTGAGGTCCATCGGCCCGTCGGCCAACCAGCGGCGCCGCTTTTCCGGCTCGGTGAGATAGGCCCAGACCCGTTCCACCGGGCCGGGCAGCAGGCGCTCGAAGCGCAGCGTATCGGGGGAAAGGCGGGTGCCGTACCCCTCGGCGGCAAAGGCGCCGGCGGAGGTTTGGGCGGTGGCGTGCTGGTTCATCTCCGGTCTCCCTGTGTGTCCGATTGGGCGTCCTCCTCACGCAGCAGGGCGTCGAGGACGTTGAGGCGTTCGGTCCAGAAGCGTTCGTAGAAGCTGAGCCATTCGGCGGCGTCGGCGAGCCGGGCGGCGTCGAGGCGGCACAGATGTTGGCGCCCCTTCACCTCGCGGCGGATCAGGCCGGCGGACTCCAGCGTCTTCACATGCTTGGAGGCGCCGGCGAGCGTCATGGCGAACGGCTCGGCGAGTTCGCCGACCGTTCGTTCTCCGTTGGAGAGCGCGTGCAGCATCGCCCGGCGCGTCGGATCGGCGAGGGCGTGGAACACGAGGTCCAACGGCGTGGATATCGGAAGTTGCTCAACCATGTGGTTGAATATCTGCCGGGTCTTTCTGATTGTCAACCGATTGGTTGAGTGTCGGGCGTCGTTTGCCGCTGTGGACAAGCAGGAAAACGGGGAGGCTGGCGCGCCGGCTTGCAAAGCGCCACCCACGCCCTAGTTTCACTCGGCCCGGCTCTTGCCTGTTGCCAGGCGTCCGCGAAACATCGGTGCGTCCGCGAAACATCGGTTCAAACCAGTCCATGCGCTTTCCGCCCTCGTTCCTCGACGAGATCCGCCAACGCCTCCCGCTGTCGGAGGTGGTGGGCAAGCGCGTGCAGCTGAAGAAGCAGGGGCGGGAATGGCGCGGCCTCTCCCCGTTCAACGCCGAGAAGACGCCGTCCTTCTATGTCAACGACCAGAAGGGCTTCTATCACTGCTTCTCCTCCGGCAAGCATGGTGACCAGTTCGATTTCCTGATGGAGACCGAGGGGCTCGCCTTCCCCGAGGCGGTGGAGCGGCTCGCCGGCATGGCCGGCGTGCCGATGCCGGTCGCCTCCCGCGAGGAGGAGGCGAAGGAAGTCCGCCGCAAGACCCTGCACGAGGTGATGGAGCTCGCCGCCAAATATTACGAGGCGATGCTGCAGGGCCGCGCCGGCGCCAAGGGGCGGGGCTATCTTGCTGATCGGGGCCTCGGCCCGGCGACGCAGGCGCGCTTCCGCATCGGCTACGCGCTGCCGGAGCGCTTTGCGCTGAAGGAGGCGCTCGGCGCCCGCGGCGTCCCGGTCGAGGACATGGTGGAAGCCGGGCTGCTTATCGCCGCCGACGACATACCGGTCCCCTATGACCGTTTCCGCGACCGCGTGATGTTCCCCATCCACGATCTGCGCGGCCGCGTGGTCGCCTTTGGCGGGCGGGCGCTGGAGAAGGACGTCCCGGCGAAATACCTGAACTCGCCGGAGACCCCGCTCTTCCACAAGGGGGCGCTGCTCTATAACGGCTTTCAGGCCCGTGCGGCCGCCCATAAGGGCGCGCCGGTGATCGCGGTCGAGGGCTATGTCGATGTCATCGCCATGGTCGAGGCCGGCTTTTCCGCCACCGTCGCCCCGCTCGGCACCGCGCTCACCGAGGAGCAGCTGGCGCTGTTGTGGAAGATGGCGCCAGAGCCGCTGCTTTTGTTCGACGGCGACAAGGCCGGTCGCCGCGCCGCCTGGCGGGCGATGGACCTGGCCTTGCCGCACCTGAAGCCGGGCGTCAGCCTCTCTTTCGGCATGCTGCCGGAAGGACAGGACCCCGACGACCTCATCCGTGCCGGCGGCCGCGAGGCGATGGAAGCCGTGCTGGCGCAGGCCCGCCCGCTCGCCGAGGTGCTGTGGGCGCGCGAATTGGAGAGCGCCACCTACGACACGCCCGAGCGGCGCGCGGCGCTGGAAGCGCGCATCGGCGAGATCGTCCGTGTCATCGGCGACGAGACGGTGCGCAAGCATTATCGCGCGGATTTGATGGAGCGGCTCCGCGGGCTTTTCGCCCCCGCCTTCGTCTCGGCCGGCGGCGGGCGTCGCGCGTTCGGCGAGGGGCGGCAGGGGCAGGGCAGGGGCAAGCCGGGCCGTGGACGCGCCGGCGGCTGGGGTGAGCGCGCGCCCTTGCCCCGCGACGCGGTTGCCGGCGAGGCGGTGCGCCGTTCGGCGCTGATCCAGGGGACGGCCAGCGCGGTGCCGCGCAACGAGGCGCTGCTGCTCTTCGCGCTGATGAACCATCCTTGGCTGCTCGACCGTTCGGCGGAGGACCTTGCCGAGCTGCCTTTCCTCAACAAGGAGGCCGATCAGCTGCGCCAGGTGCTGCTCGCCGCCCATATCGAGGGCTGCGAGGATGCCGAAAGTGTCGCCGCCCGCATCGAGGCGGAAGGGCTTGCCGATCTCGCCCGTCGCCTGGCGGCGCAGGCGGTGCCGCGGCATGACTGGCCGGCCTTCGCCAATGCCGCGCCGAACGACGTCGAGTTGTGGTGGCATCAGCGGCTGGTCTTGCACCGGCGTGCCCACGCTCTATCTAAGGACATCAAGGAGGCGGAAAGACGCCTCGCCGAGGAGCCCGACGAACTCAACTGGGCTCGTTTCCTCGACGTACAAAGACAGCTTGCGGCACTTGACGGGACCGAAGCTTTGGTAGAGGGGTTCGGCGCCGCCTCCGGACGATCGGGGCGGTCGATGTGAGAAGGTTCAGGGTCCCCCGCCCGCGAGCGTGAAAGCGCCGTGGCGCGAGAGGCCCCTGTTTGCGTCGGTATCATCTTCGCGTCGGTATCGCCCGGCCGGCGCGGGGGAGGGTTCGGGACAGGCAAGCGGACGTTTACGGTTCAGGCTGTAAACGCGGCAGGCCGGCCCGCATTTTCCCGAAGGCGGGACGTTGGTTCAGGCGGCGGTTTGCCCGCCGCTTTTGACCGGGGGCATTTGCCGCCGGTGGTCGAAGGAGCACGCGCATGGCGAAGCAGGCAGCGGAAGCGACCGAAGCCCCCGAGAAGGATGGCGATACCCCGGACAGCCCGTTGCTCGATCTTTCGGACGCCGCCGTCCGGAAGATGATCAAGCTCGCCAAGAAGCGCGGCTATGTCACCTATGACGAGCTGAACGAGGTTCTGCCCTCGGAGCAGAACACCTCCGACCAGATCGAAGACATCTATGCGATGCTCAACGAGATGGGCATCAATGTCGTCGAGGCCGAGGAGGCCGAGGCCGACGGCGAGGGCGAGGAAGGCGGCGAGGCGGCCGAGGACGACGAGGAGAGCGGCGGCGAGATCGCCGAATCCGCGCCGCGCGCCGTCATCCGCTCCGAGACCAAGTCCGAGCCGGGCGAGCGCACCGACGATCCGGTGCGCATGTATCTGCGCGAGATGGGTTCGGTCGAGCTGCTGTCGCGCGAGGGCGAGATCGCCATCGCCAAGCGCATCGAGGCCGGCCGCGAGGCGATGATCGCCGGCCTGTGCGAGAGTCCGCTCACCTTCCAGGCCATCATCATCTGGCGCGACGAACTCGTCGAAGGCAAGGTGCTGCTGCGCGACATCATCGACCTCGAGGCGACCTATGCCGGTCCCGAGGCAAAGAACGGCCCGATCGTCGAGGGCGGTTCCATCGCGCCCGATGGCGACGAGGCCCGCGAGCCGACGCTCGGCGAGACCATCGCTGCCGATGACGATGACGACATGGAGAATTCCCTGTCGCTCGCCGCCATGGAAGCCGAGATCAAGCCGAAGGTGCTGGAGACCTTCGACAGCATCGCCGACGCTTACAAGAAGCTGCGCCGCCTGCAGGACCAGAACGTCGAGTCCAAGCTCAAGAACGAGAGCCTGTCGCCGTCGCAGGACCGCAAGTACAAGACGCTGAAGGACCAGCTGATCGGCGAGGTCAAGTCGCTCTCGCTCAACCAGGCCCGCATCGACAACCTCGTCGAGCAGCTTTACGACATCAACAAGCGCCTCGTTTCGCTCGAAGGCCGTCTCATGCGCCTCGCCGAGAGCTTCGGCGTCGCCCGCGAGGACTTCCTCAAGCAGTATCAGGGCTACGAGCTCGATCCCAAGTGGATCAACCGCGTGAAGAACCTCACCTCGCGCGGCTGGAAGGGCTTCGTCGGCCAGGAACTGGACGGCATCAAGGATCTGCGCTCGGAAATCCACGCGCTGGCCACCGAGACCGGGCTCGAGATCCTCGAGTTCCGCAAGATCGTGCAGATGGTGCAGAAGGGCGAGAAGGAAGCCCGTCAGGCCAAGAAGGAAATGGTCGAGGCAAACCTGCGCCTCGTCATCTCCATCGCCAAGAAATACACCAATCGCGGCCTGCAGTTCCTCGATCTGATCCAGGAAGGCAATATCGGCCTGATGAAGGCGGTCGACAAGTTCGAGTACCGCCGGGGTTATAAGTTTTCGACCTATGCCACCTGGTGGATCCGGCAGGCGATCACCCGCTCGATCGCCGATCAGGCCCGCACCATCCGCATTCCCGTGCACATGATCGAGACGATCAACAAGATCGTGCGCACCTCGCGCCAGATGCTGCACGAGATCGGCCGCGAGCCGACCCCGGAAGAGCTGGCCGAGAAGCTCGGCATGCCGCTGGAGAAGGTCCGCAAGGTCCTGAAGATCGCCAAGGAGCCGATCTCGCTCGAAACCCCGATCGGCGACGAGGAGGACAGCCACCTCGGCGACTTCATCGAGGACAAGAACGCCATCCTGCCGATCGACGCGGCGATCCAGTCGAACCTGCGCGAGACCACGACCCGCGTGCTGGCGAGCCTGACGCCGCGCGAGGAGCGCGTGCTGCGCATGCGCTTCGGCATCGGCATGAACACCGATCACACGCTGGAAGAGGTCGGCCAGCAGTTCTCGGTGACCCGCGAGCGTATCCGTCAGATCGAGGCGAAGGCGCTGCGCAAGCTCAAGCACCCAAGCCGCTCGCGCAAGCTCAGGAGCTTCCTCGACAACTGAGCGGCGGGGCGGCTCCGGCTTGAGCATAGCCGGCGATGGCGCACAGGAAAATGCCGGAGGCGGCGGACGGCGAGGCCAGGAGCCTCGCGACGCCGCCTTTGTCGTTTTTCGTCCGTCTCGGTCGGCCGATTGCGACGCGGCGCGTGTTCTTCGGCCGTCTGGGTACGGCGGTCGCCATCTGGTTCGCGATCATGCTGTTCGGGCTGGCGGTCGGCATGGCCGGCTATGCCGGCTTCGAAGGCATGGGCTTCGTCGATGCCTATCTCAATGCCGCGATGATCCTGTCCGGCATGGGGCCGGTGGCGGAGCTGAAGACCGAGGCCGGCAAGCTGTTCGCCGGTTCCTACGCCATCTTCTCCGGCCTTGTCATCGTGCTGGCGACCGGCGTGGTGCTGTCGCCCATCGTCCATCACGTGCTGCACGTCTTTCATGCCGATATGGACGATGACGGCAAGCCGGACAATCCGCGCTGACGCCGCCGAGGCGGGCGTTCGTCGCACGAGCGCCCTCCTGATTCCGCTCTCTTTGTTGCTGCCTCTGTCCGGCATGCCGGCCCGAGCCCCTCTCCCGATCGGGGAGAGGGGATAGGGTGAGGGCGCGCCCCCTGGCGGCGTGCCCTCACAACCGCTTCACCAGCGCCACCAGCTGATCGAGCGCGGTGGCCCAGCCCTGGTGGAAGCCCATCTCCTCGTGCTGCTGCTTCGCCTCCGCGTCCTTGTGGAGGGCGCGGGCGACATAGAGGGTGCCGGAGGCGGTCGGGGTGATCTCGACCGAGGCGCTCATGAAGGCGCCGGCATTCGGACGGTAGCCGGGCCCGAGCGCGTCGGTGAACACCAGCAGCGTCTGCGGGATGACGAACAGCACGCAGCCGGTGCTGTCATGCACCTGTCCTTCCGGCCCCTGCATCACGGTGCGGAACTTGCCGCCGGGCCGCAGGTCGAGCTCGCATTCCGTGGTCCGCCACGGCGCCGGGGTGAACCATTGCTTCAGCAGCTCCGGCTCGGTCCAGGCGCGCCACACCAACTGCGGCGGCACGTCCACCTCCCGCCGCAGCTCCAGGTCGAGCGAGGGGTCGAAAACACTGTTCGGCACGGTGGTCATGGCGTTTCCTCTTGGTTGTTCAGCCGTAGGAGCAGGTCGTCGAGCTGATCGAGCCGCTGGGTCCACAGAAGCCGCTGGGCCTCGAGCCAATGGCCGGCGGTCGCCAAAGGCTCGGTGCGCAGGCTGCAGGTGCGCACCCGGCCGATCTTGCGGGTGGCGACGAGGCCGCTGTCCTCCAGCACCTTGAGATGCTGCAGGAAACTCGGTAGCGCCATCTCGAACGGGCGGGCAAGGTCGCTCACCGAGGCCGGCCCGCGTACCAGCGCTTCCACGACCGCGCGGCGGGTGGGATCGGCGAGGGCGCGAAAGGTGCCGTCGAGAGCGGCCAGCATTGTGTCCATGGGTCGACGCTAGAGCAGGATAATAGTTAGGTCAATGCCTAACTATTATCGGCTGCCGTGGAGATCGAGGGCCGCGGCACGTTTCCGGCGGCCGGTCCGCAACCCTCCGGATTGTCGGGAATGCTGTCGTGCAATATATATTGGAATTATTCTAAAAACGGTATGCCATGTTTGCCAGCCTCGCCAATCGTCGCCGCTTCTCAGATCTGTCGGAGAAAGAGGTGCTCGCGCTCGCCATCGCCTCGGAGGAGGATGACGGGCGCATCTACGCCACCTATGCCGAGCGCCTGCGCGCCGGCTTCCCCGACACCGCCGCCACCTTCGATGCCATGGCAGCGGAGGAGGACGGCCACCGCGCGCGGCTCATCGCCCTGTTCCAGCAGCGCTTCGGCACGGTCATCCCGCTGATCCGCCGCGAGCATGTCGCCGGCTATTATTCGCGCCGGCCGGTCTGGCTGATCGAGAATCTGGGCATCGAGCGCATCCGCCGGGAGGCGGCGCGCATGGAGGACGACGCGGCGGATTTCTATACCCGCGCCGCGCAGGCCAGCACCGACGCCGCCACCCGCAAGCTGCTCGGCGACCTCGCCCGCGAGGAGCGCAAGCATTACGACCTCGCCGAGCATATGGAGGCGGACCACCGGACCAGCGACGCCCGCGCCGAGGAGGACGACCGCGCACGGCGGCAATTCGTGCTCACCTGGGTGCAGCCGGGCCTCGCCGGGCTGATGGACGGCTCGGTATCGACGCTGGCGCCGATCTTCGCCACCGCCTTCGCCACCCAGAATTCCTGGACGACGTTGCAGGTGGGCCTCGCCGCCGCCATCGGCGCCGGCATCTCCATGGGCTTCACCGAGGCGGCGCATGATGACGGGGTGATCTCCGGGCGGGGCTCGCCGATCAAGCGCGGCATCGCCTCGGGGGTGATGACGGCGGTCGGCGGCCTTGGCCACGCGCTGCCCTATCTCATCCCGGATTTCTGGACCGCGACGACCCTCGCCGTCGCGGTGGTGTTCGTCGAATTGTGGGCGATCGCCTTTATCCAGAACCGCTATATGGAGACGCCCTTCCTGCGCTCGGTGGTGCAGGTGGTGATCGGTGGCGTGCTGGTGCTCGCCACCGGTATTCTCATCGGCGGCAGCTGATGCGCCGGCAGGTCGCTAGGTCCGCTCGCCCGGATCATTCGCCGGGAATGGGGTGGTTGGCGCGCCGCTGCACGCGGGTCGAGGCGTCCACATAGGCAAGCGTGCCGGCGAAGCCGCCAAACAGCATCAGCGTGGCGGCGAGGAACAGGATGGTCTCGATGGGCATGGCATCCTCCGTTCGGTGCAAGCTCCGTTCGGTGCAAGCGGCCAACAGGTTAGCGCCGCCTCGCCGACGCCTCCTTGCGCTGTGTCAAGGCGGCGGGAAGGGCGCTGCCGGCGGGCGGCGTCTTGCGCCAAAGGGGTTACCGGCCCCTTGGCGGCGGGGCGCGCCGGTCGTAGTTTCGCCGCCTCCTTGTTCGCGGGTTCGCCATGTCGTCACGCCGCCTGATCCTCGCCCTGTTCATCCTGGCCGGGCTGTCGCTGCCCGCCCGCGCCTTCGAAGCCGGGCGGCCGCCCTGGCCCGACACCGCCCTGGCGCGACTCCAGGCCTATGCGCTGGTGCAGACGCTCAATGCCGAGCTGCTCTCCAATGCCAGCGCCACCCTCACGCTCGACCGCTGGTGCGTCGCGCATGCGCTGGCGCCGGCCGGCGCCAAGGTGGTGGCCGACCGCGTGCGCGAAGCCGACAAGCCGGCCGACGCCGCCATACGCGAGCTGCTTGGCGCCGGGCTGCAGGAGCGCATTGTCTATCGCCGGGTGCGCCTCACCTGCGGGGAGCGGGTGCTGTCGGAGGCGGACAACTGGTATCGTCCCGCCCTGCTCGCCGAGGAGATGAACCGCGAGCTGGAGACCACCGATACCGCCTTCGGCCGGGTGGTGCGCCCGCTCGGCTTCAGCCGCTCCACCCTCACGGCCAAGCTGCTGTGGCAGCCGCTGCCGACGGGATGGGAGACGGGTGCGCCGATCCCCGCCGATCCCGGCCGCAGCCTCGACATGCCGGATTTCCTGCTGGAGCATCGCGCGGTGCTGAAGCTGCCGGACGGGCGCCCGTTCAGTGCCCTTGTCGAGACCTATACGCGCGACATCCTCGCCTTCCCGCCGCCACCCTAGGCGAGGCGCCGCGCACCCCTGGCGAGGCGCATCGAGACGAAGTCGCGGAACGAAGTCGCGACCTTGGCGGTTTGAGCGAGAGCGCCTCCCGGGCGGAGGCCGCCTCCAGGGAGCCCCGTCATGATCACACGTCGCACTTTGCTCGCCGCCGCCGGTGCCGTCGCCGCCAGCGGTCTGGCCGGCCCGCATGTCGCCCGAGCCGCCGCGCCGTTCCAGCAGCCGCCGCTGCCCTATGGCGAGGATGCGCTTGCGCCCACCATTTCCGCGCGCACCGTCGGCCTGCATTACGGCAAGCACCACAAGGCCTATTTCGACAAGCTCAACAAGCTGGTCGAGGGCAAGCCCTATGCCGATATGGAGCTGGAGGAGGTGATCCGCCGCGCCAAGGCGGACAATGCCACGCCGGTGTTCAACAATGCCGGCCAGGCGTGGAACCACAATTTCTATTGGCAGCAGTTTAACGGCGGCCCGGCCGCGCCGCCCGCCGCCCTGGTGGAGGCTGCCACCCGCGATTTCGGCGGCATCGATCCGCTGAAGGCCAAGATGGTGGAGACCGCCGACGGCGTGTTCGGCACCGGCTGGGTGTGGCTGGTGGCGGATAATGGCAAGCTGCAGGTGCTCGGCCTGCAGGATGCCGGCAACCCGATCGCCGAGGGCAAGACGCCGCTGCTCGGCATCGATGTGTGGGAGCATGCCTATTATCTCGATTGGGAGAACCGGCGCACCGCCCATGTGAAGGCGCTGCTCGACGAGCGGGTGAACTGGGCCTTCGTCGGCGAGCGCCTTGCCGGCTAGAGCATTTCGGGCGACGAGGATTCCGTTCGCATCGAGGCTGGATCGTTTCGGCGTTTCCGTGAAAGGCTGAAACGATCTAGACCGGGCTCGGCGTCGTCATCGCCTTGTCGACCAATAGGGCGAGGCCGATCAGCGCCAGGAAGCCGAGGAAGAACAGGCCGAACAGGATGAAGGAGATCCGCCGCGCCAGCGCCGAGATGCCGGTTAGGCCGATGCCGCCGGCGATGAGCGAGATCACCAGGAAGATGACGGCGTATTTGAACATTGGCGGGTCTCCGTCGCGGGGGCGCGGACGGTAACGCCGCACCCGGCCGCGGGTTCCGCCTCAGGCGCCGTCGGAGCGCCCGTCCTGCGGCGCCAGCACCGGATCCTGCGCGGCGGCCCCCGGCGGCAGCGGCGGCGGGTCCTCGCCGGCAATGTCGGCGATTATCGCGTCGCCATCGGCCGCGGCCTTCGGCACCGGCATTTCCGGCGTCGGCACCATGCCGGTCGGCGAGCAGGCGACCGCCTCCGCCGTCTTGGCGGCGAGCGGCGCTTCCTTGTGCCAGATCATCCGCCACTGCACGAAGACGAACAGCAGCAGGTGGCTGATGGCGGTGAAGAAGAACAGCGCTCCGGGCCCGTAATGCAGCATGCCGACCGAGGCGAGCGAGGGACCGACCACCGAGCCGACGCCATAGGCGAGCAGGAGCCCGGCCGCCGTTTCCACCGCCTCGGCCGGCGGCGTGCGGTCATAGGCATGGGCGGCGGCGAGCGAATAGGCCGGCAACGCCAGCGCCCCATAGAGCAAGCCGAGGCCGCTGAGGCCGAGCAGCCCGAGCGGCATCGCGCCCAGCACCACGCCGGCCAAGATGGCGCCGGCGAGGATCCAGGCGAGGATCCGCCGCCGGTCCATGCGGTCGGACAGGAAGCCGACCGGCCACTGCGCGACGGCACCGGCCACCACCACGGCGCTCATGAAGGTCGCGGCGCCATCGGCGGTGAGCCCGCGCCCGATGCCGAAGATCGGTCCCAGCGACCACAGCGAGCCATTGGTCAGCCCGACCACGAAGCAGCCGACGATTCCCACCGGCGCGGCGCGCATCAGCCGGATCGGGCGGATGCGCGCGGTCTCGATCGGCGCCGGCTGGCCGGCCCCGGTCATCGCCACCGGCAGCGTCGCCAGCGAGAACAGGATGGCGGCGACGGCGAACAGTTCGAAGCCGCGCACCGGCGACAGGGTGATCATCATCTGGCCGGCGGTCAGCGCCGCATAGTCGATGATGACATAGGCGCTCATGACGAAGCCGCGGGTCTGGTTGGTGGCGCGGTCGTTCAGCCAGCTTTCGATGACGAGATAGAGTCCGGCGAAGCAGAAGCCGGTAATCGCGCGCAGCACGAACCAGACCGTCGGCTCGATCCACAGCGGATGCGCCAGCATTGCCGCCACCGCGCCGGAGGTCAGTGCCGCGAAGGCGCGGATATGCCCGGAGCGGCGCACCAGGCGCGGCACGATCAGGCAGCCGGCGACGAAGCCGAGATAATAGCTCGACCCCAGCACGCCGAGCTGCACGGCGCTGAAGCCCTCGAAGGCGCCGCGCAGCGGCAGCAGCGTGTTCTGCAGGCCGCTGCCGGTCACGAGGAAGAACACGCCGAGCAGCAACGCCGCGACGGGGCCGAGGGTCTTGGCCATGACAGGTCCGGTAAGGTGAGGCGTGGAAAGGAATGGAACGCGCGGATGCGATACCGGTTTCAGATCCCATATTTCGCGCGTTGCTTCCATTCGCTTTTCGGCATTTTTTCCCGATCGGACGCAGATCGTCGGGCGCGGCCCCGTAAAGCGTCCGCGCGAGCGGCTCGCCGGTGAGCAGGACTTCGCGACATTCGGCCGTCATCGACGATGTGCAGCCTTCCGCGGCCGCCTCGCCGTCCGCGCGGGAATCGCGATAGGCTTGTGTTCAGCGAACCGGGGAGGGAGACGGCCATGAGCGTCGCGCCGACAAACAATGCAGCGGCCCGCGGGGGAGTGGAGGGCGCCATTTCCATCGCTTCCGATCATCTCTCCGCCGAGATTGCCCCGCTCGGTGCCGAGCTGGTGCGCCTGCGCGATGCGCAGGGGCGCGATCTGCTCTGGCACGGCGACGCTGCGTTCTGGAACGGCCGGGCGCCGCTGCTGTTTCCCATCGTCGGCCGGTTGCCGGGGGACGAGCTGGTGCACAAGGGCCAGCGCTACAAGATGCTCCAGCATGGCCTCGCCCGGCGCCGCGTCTTCGCCCTCGTCGAGAACGGGCCGTCCTTTGTCACTTTCGGGCTCGATGCCGATGACGAGACCCGCGCGCAATACCCGTTCGACTTCGCCCTGCGCGTCACCTACGCGCTGGCCGAGGCGACGCTCGCCATCACCGCGACGGTGTCCAATCCCGGCGCCGAGCCGCTGCCGGCGAGCTTCGGTTTCCACCCCGCCTTCCTCTGGCCGCTGCCTTATGGCGGCGCGCGCGGCGAGCATCGGCTGGTGTTCGAGAAGGCGGAGGTGGCGCCGATCCATCGCCCGGTTGGCGGTCTGCTCTCGGCGGCGGCCGAGCCGAGCCCGCTCGTCCATGGCGACGTGCTGGAGCCGACCGACGCCCTGTTCGAGCGCGACGCGCTGATCTTCACCGAGCCGCGCTCGCGCCATGTGCGTTTCGGGGTGCCGGGCGAGCAGGGGCTGGAAGTGGCCTTCCCTTCCATGCCGCAGCTCGGCATCTGGTCGAAGCCCGGTGCGCCCTTCCTGTGCATCGAGCCGTGGTACGGCTATGCCAGCCCCGAGGGCGCCGCCGGCGAGTTCGCCGACAAGCCGGGCCTGGCGCATATCCCGCCGGGCGGCGCGCGGGATTTCGCCATGTCGGTGCGCTGGCTGCCCGATGTCGGGCGCATCGAGGCCTGACCGCCCTCCGCGTGCCCGGCGGCGGCTGGCCGGGAGGCTGCCGCACGATCGCGGGTGAGCGCGCTACGTCGCCGGTGTCTCGATGCCGTCGCCGACGATGCGGTCGCGCCCGGCCCGCTTGGCGGCATAGAGCGCCGCGTCGGCGCGGGCGATCAGGTCGAGCCCGTCTATCGCATGGCCGGGCTGCGCCGCCACGCCGATGCTGACGGTGACGATGGCGCTTTCCGGCCGGGGAATACCGGCCGCCACGAGCCGGTCGCGCACCCGCGCCGCCACCTCCATCGCCCCGGCGAGATCGCTGCCGGGCAGCAGCATCACGAATTCCTCGCCGCCGAAGCGGGCCACCGTGTCGCTTTTGCGCAGCGCGACGCCGGCGAGCGCCTCGCCGACCCGGCGCAGCACCATGTCGCCGGCGAGATGGCCGAGCTGGTCGTTGATGGCCTTGAAGCGGTCGATATCGATGAGCAGCGCCGACAGCGGTTCGGTGCGCCGGTTGCAATCGGCGGCGGCGCGCAGCAGCGCATCGTCGAAGCCGCGGCGGTTGGCGAGGCCGGTCAGCGCGTCGATGCGGGTTTCCGCCGCCAGTTCCTCGTTGCGCTGCGCCAGCGCCACCGCATCGACGGCGATGGCGGCGAGCGCTTCCAGCGGCGAGAAATCGAACGGGTCGTCCGCGGCGGCCGGCGCGCGCCGCATCACGCAGAGCGAGCCGATGGCGAGATCGGGGGCGGCGATCAGCGGCACCCCGGCATAGAAGCGCAGCGGAATCTGCGGCACCACCGGGTGGCCGGCGAAGCGCGGATCGCTCTTCAGGTCCGGCGACATCAGCGGCGCGCCGGTGGAAATGATGTGCTGGCACACCGACAGCTTCCGGTCGATGGAGGTCCCTACCAGCGGCGCGCTCAGCGATTTCATCCACTGGCGATGCTCGTCGATGAAGCTGAGGAAGGCGACGTCGGCGTCGTAGAGGTGCTGGGCGAGCCAGGTCAGGCGGTCGAAGCGTTCGTCGCCGGGGGAGTCCATCATGCGGCAGGCCTCGAGCACGGCCAGCCGCTCGGTTTCATTCACCGGCTGAGGAGGAACCTGCCACATGCGTCGCCGATGGGTTGAGGTTGGGAGGGGAGGGAAACGTCGGCCGTTCACTTCCGGCCGCGTGTCGCCTTCTTCGCAGGTGAAAGGCTTGGCGCAGGTTCGACGCCGGCCCCGTAGCCGTCAACCGCCGAGAGGTCGGTGATGAAGGTTTCGCACCACCTGTGGATGGTGTTGCGGGTCACCTTCTCCATATTGGCGCGCCAGCGATCCTTGCGCTCGCCAAGCGTCATCGACAGCGCCGAGTTGAGCGCGTCCGCCATGCCCTCGACATCGTAGGGGTTGACGATCACCGAACCGGAGAGCTCGTCGGCGGCGCCGGCGAAGCGGGAGAGCACCAGCACGCCCGGGTCCTCAGGATTCTGCGCCGCCACATACTCCTTGGCGACGAGGTTCATGCCGTCGCGCAGCGGTGTCACCAGCCCCAGCCTTGCGGTGCGATAGATCGCCGCCAGCGTTCCCCGCGGGAACGGCCGGTTGAGATAGCGCAGCGGCACCCAGTCGAACTCGGCATATTCGCCGTTGATCGCGCCGGCCAGCTCCTCCAGTTCGCGCCGCAGCGCCTGATACTCGCTCACCTCGCTGCGGCTGAGCGGGGCGACCTGCATCATGGTGACGGTGGAACGCCGCTCCGGATGGCTCTTGAGCAATTCGCCGAAGGCGGCGAACTTGTTCGGCAGCCCCTTGGAGTAGTCGAGCCGGTCGACGCCGACCGCCAGCGCCCGTCCGGCAAGGCTCGCCTTCAGCCGCTCTTCCTCGTCGCTGCCGGCGGCGGCCTCGGCGTCGCGCACGAAGGCGTCGGCATCGATACCGATCGGGTAGGTGGCGACGCGGAAGCGCCGGTCGCGCAGGCCCACCACGCCGCCCGGCGCGATCCAGCCGCGCGCCTCGCTCGACACATAGGTGAGCAGCGCCCGCACGTCGTGCTCGGTCTGCAGGCCGACGAGGTCGTAGTTCGACAGGTCCCGCACCAGCGCCGCATGCGAGGGCAGGGTGAGGAACACTTCCGGCGTCGGCCAGGGTATGTGGTGGAAATAGCCGATCCGCCCCTCGAAGCCGAGCGCCCGCAATTCGCTCGCCAGCGGGATGAAATGGTAATCGTGCACCCAGACGATGTCGTCGGCCTTCAGGAGCGGCATCAGCGCCCGCGCGAAGGTGGCGTTCACCCGCCGGTAGCCTTCCCAGTCGGTGCGGCGGAAATTGAGCAGGCCGAGCCGGTAATGGCACAGCGGCCACAACGTGCCGTTGGCGTAGCCGGCATAGTGGGCGCGCTGGTCCTCGGGGTCGAGGGTCTGCAGCGCGTAGGTCACCTTGCCGGAGCGGAACACCTTGGGCTCGCTCGGCGGGTCGACCTGCGTCTCGCCGCTCCAGCCGAACCACAGCCCGCCGCGCTTGTTCAGCGCCTCGCGCAGGGCAACGGCCAGCCCGCCAGCCTTGGCCCCGCGCTCCTTCGGCGAGGCCACCCGGTTTGAAACGATTACGAGCCGCGCCAGAACGCTTCCTCCCATGTCTTCGACAGGCGCATGGCCGTGTCGATGAGCCCCACCATCGAATAGGTCTGCGGAATGTTGCCCCACAGCTCCAGCGTCTGGTTGTCGATGTCCTCGGAGAGCAGCCCGGCCTCGTTGCGCCGGTCGAGCAGGCTCTGGAACATCTCGCGCGCCTCGTCGCGCCGGCCGATCATGTCGAGCGCGTTGGCGTACCAGAAGGAGCAGATGGTGAACGACGTCTCCGGCAGGCCGAAATCGTCCTCGCCGGCATAGCGCATCATGTAGCCGTTGCGCTTCAGGTCCTTGCCGACCCGCTCCACCGTGGCGACGAAGCGCGGATCGTCCGGCCGCACGAAGCCGAGATCGGCGAGCAGCAGCAGGCTGGCGTCGATCTGGCCGTCTTCCTCGGCGTCGACGAAGCTGTTCATCTCCTCGTTCCAGGCGAAGGAAAGGATGCGGGCGCGGATCGCCGCCGCCTGTTCCTTCCAGTAGGCGGCGCGGTCCGGCAGCTCCAGCACGTTGGCGATCTTGCCGAGCCGCGAACAGGCGGCCCAGCTCATCACCGCCGAGAAGGTGTGCACGCGCCTCTTGCCGCGCAGCTCCCACAGGCCGGCATCCGGCTCGAAGGCGAATTCCGCTGCCCGCGCGCCGACGCCTTCCAGCAGCTCGAACAGCGCCCGGTCGCCGCGGTTCGGCAGCCGGTGGTCGAAGAACATCTGCGTGGCGGCCAGAACGACATGGCCGTAGCCGTCATTCTGGATCTGCTCGGCCGCCTGGTTGCCGACCCGCACCGGCCCCATGCCGCGGAAGCCGGGCAAGGCCGGTGCGAAGCGCTCCTCCAGCTGGGTGCCGGGCACGATGGAATAGACCGGCGCCAGCCGCCCGGACGGCTCGGAGGCGATCACCGTGGTGAGGTAGCGGATATAGTCTTCCATGGTGCGGGTGGCGCCGAGCAGGTTCAGCGCCCGCACGGTAAAGTAGCTGTCGCGCAGCCAGCAGTGCCGGTAGTCCCAGTTGCGGATCGAGTGCGGCGCCTCGGGGATCGACGTGGTCAGCGCGGCGACGATGCCGCCGGTCTCCTCATAGGCGCACAGCTTCAGCGAGATGGCGGCGCGAACCACCGCGTCCTGCCATTCGAAGGGAATGGAGAGGTAGCGCACCCATTCCCACCAATAGTCGCGGGTCTTCTCCTCGAAGGAGCGGACGGTGTCGGTGAGCGAATTGGCGAAGGGTTCGTCCGGCCCCAGCACGATGGTCGCCGCCCGGCTCAGCACGAAGGGCCGTTCCTCGGCGATGTAGACGATCGGCAGGTCGGTGGTGGCGCGCACCGCGAAGTCGTCGCCGGCGAAGCGCATGTGGTTGGAGCCGCGCACCGGCTTCGGCGATTGTTCGCCCCAGTTGAAATGCGGGCGCAGGCGGATGGTGACGCGGCAGTTCCCGGCCAGCGGCTCGATGCGCCGCACCAGCGTCGCCGGGCGGTAGATGCGGTCATAGAGCTTGAAGCGCGGCGCGAAGTCGGTGATGCGCAGCCGCGCGCCGTCGGCGTTCTCCAGCGTGGTCTCGATGATGGCGGTATTCTCGCGATAGCGGCGGGTCGCCTTCACCTGCCCGTCGAGCCGCACATCGAAGAAGCCGCCCTCCGGCTCTTCGCCGCCGAGCATCGCCGAGAACAGCGGGTCGCCATCGATGCGCGGCCAGCAGCACCAGGCGATGCGGCCGTTCGGGTCGACCAGCGCGGCGATCGTGCCGTTGCCGATGGCGGCGAGATTGAGATTGGAGCTCATCGCGCGGCCTCCGTCTTCATGCTGTCGGCCACCACCGAGGCGAGCCAGAATCGCACTTCGCCCGGATCGTCGAACCGGAAATCCGCCTGGTCGGTCGGCCGCGGGCCGACCGCCACCGCCAGCCCGCCGGCCGCCTTCGCGGCGCCGAAGCCGTCCTCGTCGGTCACGTCGTCGCCGACGAACACCGGCATCCGGCCGGCGAAGGGCGAGGTTTCGAGGAAGCGTTTGACCGCGGTTCCCTTGGTGAGGCCGATCTGGCGGATCTCCACCACGAAGCGGCCGGCCAGCAATTCGATATCCGAGCCGAGCCGGTTGGCGATGATGGCGATCGTCGCCTTCACTTCGGCTTCGAACTGCGGCACGGCGCGGTAATGCACGGCGAGCGACAGCGGCTTGTGCTCGAGATAGACCCCCGGCCACGCCTGCAGCGCGGCGTCGAGCTCCTCCTCCAGGCGCTGGCGCCAGGAGGGGATGGCCAGCGGCACCGCCTTGCCGTTGGGGTCCAGCCGCAGCTCGGCGCCGTGCTGGCCGGCGGCGGCGAGCCGGGCGGGGGCGAAGCGGCGGTCCATCCACTCGACGGTGCGTCCGGAAACCAGCGCCACCGCGCCGGCGAAGCTGGTCTGCAGCTGCATCAGCAGCGTCGGCAGGTCCTCGGGGATGGTGACCCCTTCCGGATGGTCGGCATGCTCGATCAGCGTGCCGTCAATATCGAGGAAGAGGGCCCAATCCGATCGGGGGGTGGGGTGCGTGCCGTATCGTGGTGCGGTGCGTACTCTCGACATGCCAACCCTATACAAGCCTCGGACCGGTGCGGGGAGGTACTGAAATAGGCACGGGCTCCCCTTCGCTGCCATGCAGCATGGCCTTAACGCGCAGCGGGCGGTGGCGTTCCAATACCGGAGCAGGAAAGTGCGGCTCCCGGCGCGACTTCTCCGTGGCGGCGCGGGAGGGGCGCGATAGGATCGCCTCCGGGACCGGAGGGGATGGCATGACCGCCGACGACATCATCGCGCTGCTCGATCTCTCGCCCGGCGCGACCTGCGGCTTCGTGCGGCTGACCTATGTCGCCGGCGAGCGCATCGCGCCCGGCGGGCTGCCGGCACCGTTCGAGCGCGGGCGGCCGATGGGCTCGGCGCTGTATTTCCTGGTGACGCCGCAGACGCCGGTGCGCCTGCACCGCATCCGCAACGACCAGCTCTATCATTATTATCTCGGCGACCCGCTGGATGTGCTGCTGCTGCGCGCGGATGGCGGCGTCGAGCGCAGCGTGGTCGGCCCCGATCTCGCCGCCGGCCAGCGGGTGCAGCTCCACATTCCCGGCGGCAGCTTCCACATGGCGCGCCTGCTGGCCGGTGGCCGCTGGTTCCTCGGCGCCAGCACGGAATGGCCCGGCGTCGAGCCCGAGGATGTCGAGCTCGGCGACGCCGAGGCGCTGGCGTCGCGCTTCCCCGCGGCCGCGGCGGAAATTCGCAGCCTCCCGGTGCCGCTGGCGCCGCCGGCCGGTCCGGTGGTCTTGCCGCCCACCGGTGCGCAGTCTACATAGCGCGCAAACCCTTTCTCCCCGGCACCAAGCCCGTCGTCGGCATGACCGCGGCGCGCGCCCCACGCGCAGATGCGCAGGATCTGGCTCATGGCTTCCTATCAATACGTCTACCACATGCACGGCATGACCAAGGCCTATCCGGGCGGCAAGAAGGTGCTCGACAATGTGCACCTCTCCTTCTACCCGAGCGCCAAGATCGGCGTGCTCGGCCCCAACGGCTCGGGCAAGTCGACCCTGCTGAAGATCATGGCCGGCCTGGACAAGGATTTCTCCGGCGAGGCCTGGGTCGCCGAGGGCGCCCGCGTCGGCTACCTGCCGCAGGAGCCGCTGCTCGACCCCAAGCTCTCGGTGCGCGAGAACGTCATGCTCGGCGTTGCCAAGCAGAAGGGCATTCTCGACCGCTACAACGAACTCGCCATGAACTATTCCGACGAGACCGCGGACGAGATGACCGCGCTCCAGGACGAGATCGAGGCGCAGGGCCTGTGGGACCTCGACAGCAAGATCGACCAGGCGATGGATGCGCTGGGCTGCCCCGAGGACGGCTCGGATGTGTCCAAGCTCTCGGGCGGCGAGCGCCGCCGCGTCGCGCTTTGCCAGCTGCTGCTGTCGCAGCCCGAGCTGCTGCTGCTCGACGAACCGACCAACCATCTCGACGCCGAGACCACCAACTGGCTCGAAGGCCATCTGCGCACCTATCCGGGTGCGATCCTGATCGTCACCCATGACCGCTACTTCCTCGACAACGTCACCGGCTGGATCCTCGAGCTCGATCGCGGCCGCGGCATCCCCTATGAGGGCAACTACTCCTCCTGGCTCACCCAGAAGACCAAGCGGATGCAGCAGGAGAACCGCGAGGACGAGGCCCGCCAGCGCGCGCTCGCTTCCGAGCAGGAGTGGATGGCCGCTTCCCCGAAGGCCCGCCAGGCCAAGAACAAGGCGCGTATCCAGCGCTATGACGAGCTGGTGAAGAAGGCGTCCGAGAAGGCGCCGACCACCGCGCAGATCGTCATCCCGGTGGCGGAGCGCCTCGGCAACAACGTCATCGAATTCAACGGCCTCACCAAGTCGTTCGGCGACAAGCTGCTGATCGACAACCTGTCCTTCAAGCTGCCGCCGGGCGGCATTGTCGGCGTCATCGGGCCGAACGGCGCCGGCAAGACCACGCTGTTCCGCATGATCACCGGGCTGGAGAAGCCCGATGCCGGCACCATCACCATCGGCGACAGCGTCCAGCTCGGTTATGTCGACCAGAACCGCGATGCGCTGGACGACAAGAAGACCGTGTGGGAGGAAATCTCCGGCGGCAACGAGATCCTCTATCTCGGCAAGCGCGAGATCAATTCGCGCGCCTATTGCGGCGCCTTCAACTTCAAGGGCGGCGACCAGCAGAAGAAGGTCGGCATGCTCTCGGGCGGCGAGCGCAACCGCGTCCACCTTGCCCGGATCCTGCAGCAGGGCGCGAATGTCCTATTGCTCGACGAGCCGACCAACGACCTCGACGTCGAAACCCTGCGCGCGCTCGAAGAGGCGCTGGAGGATTTCGCCGGCTGCGCCGTGATCATCTCGCATGACCGCTTCTTCCTCGACCGTATCGCCACCCACATCCTCGCTTACGAGGATGACAGCCATGTCGAATGGTTCGAGGGCAACTTCCACGATTACGAGGAAGACAAGAAGCGCCGCCTCGGCGTCGACAGCATCATCCCGCACCGGATGAAGCACAAGAAGCTGACCCGCTGAGGCCAGCCTCGCGGCGTTCGAAGAGGCCGGCCGGATACGCTCCGCGCCGGCCTTTTCTTTGCCCGTGGGCGGTCAGAAAAGAATAACGTTCTCTCCACGCCGGCTTGGCGCGGCACCCCCGCTGCGGCATGTTCCGCCCGCAACGGAGGACCGCCTATGCGCCGCGCATCGGAAGACTGGAATCCCGCCCTCTACCTGAAGTTCGCCGACGAGCGCACGCGCCCCTCGCGCGATCTGGTGGCGCAGATCCCGCTCGCCGCGCCGCGCCGCGTCGTCGATATCGGCTGCGGGCCGGGCAATTCCACCCAGCTGCTGGCGGAGCGCTGGCCGCAGGCCGAGGTGCTCGGCATCGATTCCTCGCCCAACATGGTCAGGCAGGCCGGCGAAAGGCTGCCCTCCGCCCGCTTCGAGGTCGCCGATGTCGGCACCTGGCAGCCGGAACCCGGCACCGACCTCGTCTTCGGCAACGCGGTGTTCCAATGGGTGCCGGACCATCCGGCCGTGCTGCGCCGCCTGCTGGAGGCGCTGCCCGAGGGCGGCGTGCTGGCGGTGCAGATGCCCGACAATGTCGCCGAGCCCTCGCATGTGCTGATGGCGCAGACCGCGACGGATGGTCCCTGGGCGGGTAAGTTCGCCGGCGCCTCCCGCGACGAGCTGCCAGCGGTCGGCACCTATTACGATCTGCTGAAGCCGGTGGCCCGGCGGGTCGAGATTTGGCACACCCATTATCAGCATGTCCTGGACGGCGCGCCCGCCATCGTCGAATGGTTCAAGTCGACGGCGCTGCGCCCCTATCTCGATCCGCTCGACGCCGCCGAGCGCGCGGCCTTCCTCGCCGCCTATACCGCCCGGATCGCGCAGGCCTATCCGGCGCGGGTGGACGGCAAGGTACTGCTGCGCTTCCCGCGCCTGTTCATCGTCGCCGTGCGTTAGCTACGCCGGGCGGTCTCGCCGCAGCGCACCGCCGCCCGCCCGTGACGCCGGCCGGTGTCGCGCGCCTTACGCTGCCTCCACGGCCTTTCGCAGCACCGCGAGGTCGATCTTCGTCATCTGCATCATCGCCTCCATCACGCGCCGCGAGGTGGCGGGGTCGGCATGGGCCTTCTCGACGAGGTCGCTCGAATTGACCTGCCAGGAAAGGCCGAAGCGGTCCTTCACCCAGCCGCAGGGCTGGTACAGGCCGCCGGCGCCGAGTTTTTCCCAATAGAAGTCGATCTCCTCCTGCGTCTTGCAGTCGATCAGGAAGGAGGTGGCCTCGCTCAGCTTGAACACCGGTCCGCCATTGATGGCGCCGAACTGCATGCCGTCGAGCTCGAACAGCACCACCATCACGCGGCCCTCCGGGCCGGGGCCGAGCTCCGAATAGCGCGCCACCGTGAGGATGCGGGAATTGGGGAATACCGCGACATAGAAACGCGCCGCCTCCTCGGCCGTGCCGTCGAACCACAGATAGGGCGTGATCGCCTGCTTCAGTCCCATCGCTTCTCTCCCGTTGATCGCCGGCCCTCGCGCCAGCCTCCCAAGGACGTTCGGCGGCGCGTCGATCCGACAGCCGCTCATGAACCGGCGGTGATTTTCCATGTCGCGCCCGCTGGGCTACATAGGGCGCATGCGCATCCTGACCCGCTTCGCCGCTGTTTTCCTGTCGCTGTCTGCCGCGATCGGCGCGCCCGCCGCCGCCCGGGCGGACGCCGGCTTCGACCGTTTCATCGCCGCGCAATGGCCGGCGGCGCAGCAGATGGGCATCTCGCGCGCCACTTTCGAGCGTGAGACGCGGGGGCTGGAGCCCGATTATTCGCTTCCCGACCTCGCCATTCCCGGCAAGCCGCAGAAGCCGGGCGCGCAGGCCGAGTTCGTGCAGACGCCGGCCGCCTATCTCTCCGACAGGGCCATCGGCAACTACGCCGCGCGCGGGCGCAAGCTCGCGGCGCAGTACAGCGGCGAGCTCGCCGCCATCGAGCGGCGCTTCGGCGTGCCGGGCTCGATCCTGCTCGCCATCTGGGCGCGCGAGACCTCCTACGGCGCTGCTAAACTCAATTACGACGCGCTGCGCGTCGTGGCGACGCAGGCCTATGTCGGCCGCCGCAAGGACGAGTTCCGCGCCGAGTTCCTCGCCGCGCTGAATATCCTCGACGAGGGCCATGTCCGCCGCGCCGACATGAAGAGTTCCTGGGCCGGTGCCATGGGCCTCACCCAGTTCATGCCGACCGGCTATCTGAAATACGGCGTCGACCTCGATGGCGACGGTACCGCCAATATCTGGACCTCGGTGCCGGAGGCGCTGGCCGCCACCGCCAGCCTGCTGCGCGAGGAGGGCTGGCAGCCCGGCCGGCGCTGGGCCTACGAGATCACCGTGCCGGCCGGCTTCGACTGCACCCATGCCGAGCCCGGCGTGACGCTGCCGATCGCCGACTGGCTGAAGCGCGGCGTGAAGGTGGCGGATGGTCGCCGCATCCCGCCGGCGGCGATGAAGGATCCGGCCTCGATCATCATGCCCGCCGGCCCGTTCGGCCCGGCCTTCCTGACCCCGGCCAATTATTTCGTGCTGAAGAGCTACAACTTCGCCGATCTCTACGTGCTCTATGTCGGCCACCTCGCCGACCGCATCGAGGACGACCGCCCCTTCGCGCGCGATTGGCAGCAGATCGCGCTGGTGAAGACCAGCGATCTCGAATTCATGCAGAAGGTGCTCACCCGCGAGGGCTTCTACAATGAGAAGATCGACGGCAAGGCCGGCATGAAGACCCGCGCCGCGCTCGGCGCCTATCAGAAGGCCAACGGCCTCAATCTCGACTGCTGGCCCGATGCCGCCGTGCTGAAGCACATGCGCGGCGGGTGAGGGCGCTCAGGCGGTGGGTGAGAGGCCGAGCTTGGCCAGCAGCGCCAGGGCTTGGTCCGTACGTCCGTTCTCGGTCTTCACCGTCTTGCGACGCACGAGTTCGCCGCGCCAGTCTTCGCATTCTTCCTTGAAGGCGAGCCAATGAATGGTCGCGGCCAGCTCCAGCACCGTCGCCGAGCAGCTTTGCATCTCGCCGAGCTGGGCGCCGAAATGCCGGCGGATCGCAGCGGCCGCGG
Source organism: Ancylobacter sp. 3268 (assembly GCF_031456575.1). Taxonomy (NCBI): domain Bacteria; kingdom Pseudomonadati; phylum Pseudomonadota; class Alphaproteobacteria; order Hyphomicrobiales; family Xanthobacteraceae; genus Ancylobacter; species Ancylobacter sp. 3268. The sequence goes on along the minus strand of NZ_JAVDUX010000015.1, from coordinate 72,492 downwards.
CATCCTCCTCACCCGTGCTCTTGTAGACGACATAGGGCACGCCATCGCCCCTCCGGTAGCGCGTTTCTTCGTCGAGACGGCCGAGCACGACCTCGTCGCCGACTTCCTCTGCCAGTTCCGCAGAGTAGGGACCGTAATGATGGTAGGCGTAGGAAAAGCCGCTACCGAGATCGAGCTGATCGAGCAGGTAGACCAGCTTCTGCAAACGGATCCTGCCGACGATCTCGCCGCCGGCGGCAGCAACGAGACTGCGAAGTTCAATCGTCATCCGTGCCTCCCCTGTGCCGAATCGGCCAATTCCCTCGCACGGTTGTAGTCGGCTTCATCCAGGAAATAATAGCGCTCGAAGCTTGGCGGTCGATCCCACGCCTTGATGATGGAGTTGCGCACTTGCGTGATTTCCTTCGTCTGGCCATTCGCAAGGCGGATCATCAGGCGCTTCTGCGCATGCACGTCATCGGCGCCGATCTCGCCGTAAAGCGAATAGGTGCCGACGTCCTGAAAGACGCGTTCGCCGAACATATCGGCGAACATCTTACGGAAGGCTTTTTTCACACTCACCTGATGGTTGTCATCGTCGGGAAATAGACGCTGCAGGTCGATGCAACGCGGGCGCGCACGGTCGCGCAGGCGGCACGCGATATCCTGCAATGCACCGCTTCCCAACCTCGCTACCGCATGTATGGCGCCCCATACGACGGTATCTTCCAGCTCGCGGTAATTTTCCAGGGTTTCTCCACCCGAGCTAAAAAACAGGACGAGCGGATGCCGGTCGTCCAGCCCTCCAACATGTCCGGACGCATGTATCTCTCTCGAGATCTGGCGGAAAAACGCGGCGACGAGCTGCTCGATGCCGCGTGTGGTCTTGTGCAGATAGACGTTGGTGAAAAGCCGATAGCGGGCCAGTAAAAAATCTTCGGCCGCGTCCCGCGCCTTGATGTCGAGACAGAAGGTGGAGCCCATGATCTCGTCATCGGTCTCCGGTGCGGCAACATCGATCTCCGCGACGCGGACATTCTCCATCAGCCAGCCGATGTCGATCGCGCCAGCGCCGGTTCCGGTCATGTGCCGGTCGCGCTGCAGGTAGTCGAGCCGGTCGGCGTCGAAAGAGGAGGACACCACAGCGTGATACATGTCCTGCGGCGTTTCGGCCCGAATGAGTTCAGCCACGGCATGAGGATCGATTCCGGCATCCGTCAGCACGGCGCCGATCTCGCCGGCGGGATCCTCGATCATGAAGGCGGTGAAAGCCTCATGCTTGTCGATCTTCCGTTCCTTTCCCGCGAGCGATTTGCGGGCCACCTCGAAGGCGTGGCTGAACGGGCCGTGCCCGATGTCGTGGAGCATGGCCGCGCACAGGGCGGTTTTCGCTCTCGTGTCGTCGAACATGCCAAGGCCGCCGCGCCCAATCTCGCGCCGAATGATTTCCACCAACTGTCGCGCGATATGAAACACGCCGATCGAGTGAGCGAAGCGCGTATGGCTGGCGCCCGGAAATACGAATTCCGAAACGCCTAGCTGCTTCACGCGCCTCAGCCGCTGCATGTCGCGCGTCTGCAGCAGCTTCCATGCGACTTCGTCGACAAGCCCCTTGTCGTCAAAGGTGATCACATCGTGTATGGGGTCGCGGATGCGCTGTGAGATCATAAGAACAAATAAAGAACATGCGGGAAGAGAGCGCAAGGTCGATCACTGGCGAATCAGCCAGAACGTGTAGATCCTGTGGTTCTTATGGAGGTTCGTTGGTTACGACCTTTCGTCCTCACTTCACCGCGTCGAGCATGGCCGGCAGCTCGGCCAGCAGCCCATCGCGGGCGCGCCAGCTGGTCGGCGTCTCCTGCCGCGCCGCGTCGCGGTCGAGCCGCGCGAAGGTCACGCTGCGCCCGTCCTTGGTCGCCCAGCCGACGAACCAGCCATAAGGCTTGCCGCGCACCGGCTTGCCCTCGGCGTCGCGGGCGAAGCCCATGCCGGTCTTGCCATGCACCTGCCAGCCATTCGGCGTGGTGCCGGCGTGGAGGATCTCGGCGGTCATCCCCACCGCCCGCTTCGACACCGGCAATTCGCCGCGCAGCATGCGGCCGAGGAAGCCGAGCTGCTCCCTGGGCGAGATGGCGAGCGAGTTGGAGAGCCAGGATTCGGTCAGGCCGTCCTTTGTGCCGCGGGTGCCGGAGACGTCCTCATTGCCGTAGCCGAAGCCGTCGACATAGGTGCGGAAGCGTTCCATGCCGAGCGTGCGGGTGATCTCCTGCGAATACCAGACCACGGATTCCTGCATCCAGTAGGTCGGATCGGTGTCGCGCTTCCACTCCTTCCGCCAGGCGGGATAGCCGGGCTTGTAGGGCCAGGAGGGGGCATGCGCGTCGGTGAGGATGCCGGCATCGTAGCCCATCAGCGCGATCGGGATCTTGAAGGTGGAGGCCGGGGTTACCCGCGCTTCGCAGCCCGGGCCGTCCTGCCTGAGCACCTTGCCGGTGGCGGCGTCGGCGAGGGCGGTGCACAGCGTCGCGGCACCGGCGGGTGTCGCGAGCAGCAGGGCAAGCGCCATCGGGACAAGCGCGAAAGGGGCACGCGCGAACGGGGCGAGGGCGGGCAGGCGGCGCATGGGCTTCCTCACGGGTGGTTGCTCGCCCCGCACAAACCCGCTGCCCGTGGCGGAAATCCGGCGGCTCGCCGTTCTTCCCCGGCTTGTCCCCACCTCGCGCGCCGGCTTGCCGCGCGAGGTCTCACCGCGCGGCGGCGAAATCCCCCACCGACAGCCAGAACACTTCGCCCTCGCTGTCCTCGGTGTCGAGCCAGAGGAACGGCAGGTCGGGATATTCGGCTTCGAGGATGTCCCGGCCGGTGCCGATCTCGCAGATCAGCCCGCCGTCGCGGGCGAGGTGGCGGGGCGCCTCCGCGAGGATGCGCCTGACAATGTCGAGCCCGTCCGGCCCGCCATCGAAGGCGAGCATCGGCTCGTGGCGGTATTCCGCCGGCAGCGCGGCGCAGGCCTCGGCATCGACATAGGGCGGGTTGGTGATGATGAGGTCGTAGCGCTGCCCGCCGAGCGGCGCGAACAGGTCCCCCTGGTGCAGGCGTACCCGGCCCTGCATCTGGTGCAGCGCCACATTCTCCGCCGCCAGCGCCAGCGCGTCCGGCGACAGGTCGACCGCATCCACCTCGGCATTCTCGAACAGCATCGCCGCGATAATGGCGAGGCATCCCGAGCCGGTGCACAGGTCCAGCACCCGCCCGACCGCCTCCGGCTCCGGCACCAGCGAGAAGCCCTCGCCGCCGAACAGATGGCCGGCCATCAGCTCGCCGATGAAGGAGCGCGGCACGATGGCCCGCGCGTCGCTCTTGAACGGCACCCCGCGAATATAGGTGCGGCCGAGCAGATAGGCCGCCGGCGCGCGGGTGCGGCAGCGCGCGTCGATCAGCCGCGCGAGGCGGGCGCGCTCGCCGCCGGTCAGGCGGGCGTCGAGCCACGGCTCCAGCTCGTCCACCGGCAGGTGCAGCGCCTCGAGGATGATGAAGGCCGCCTCGTCGAGCGCCCGCGTCGTGCCGTGGCCGAAGCTCAGCTCGGCGGCGTTGAAGCGGCTGATGGCGTAGCGCAGAAAGTCGCGCACCGTGTGGAGGTCTGTTTCCGCGCTCACCGCTGGTCTCCTCATGTTTGCCGGCGTGAACCAGCATGGCCGCGCCATGAAAGCAAGTTCCGGCGCACGCAAGTCCATGCAAGTCCCCGCGCACGCAGGTTCTTGCGAATGCGTGTGGCGCAGGGCGCTGGAAAATGAGAGGAATGTTGTGAAACGCGGAGAACATCACATGGCCGCCAAGCCGTCCACCGGCCCGACCGACAAATCGTCCGAGGAGATCGTCCTGCACATCGACCGCTCGGTGGCGGTGGTGCTGTTCGAATTCCTCTCCCGCACCGTCGACGACGGCGACGGCGACGCGCTGGCCGAATTCGTCGAGGATGAGGCGGAGGTGCCGGCCCTGTGGGCGCTGCTGGCCGGGCTGGAGAGCGTGCTCACCGAGCCGATGGCGATCGATTACGAGAAGAGGGTCGTCGCCGCCCGCGAGGCGGTGATCAAGCGCTTCGGCGGCGCCTTCTCCGATCGCGGGGACGACGAGTGAGCCAGCCGGCCTGGTCGCGCGTCGACGCGTGGATCGAGCAGACGCTGCTGCCGCCGGACGAAGCCCTGGCGGCGACGCTGGAGGCGAGCGAGGACGCCGGCCTCCCGGCGATCAACGTCGCGCCGAATCAGGGCAAGTTCCTGATGCTGCTGGCGCTGATGCGCGGCGCCCGGCGCATATTGGAGATCGGCACGCTCGGCGGCTATTCGACGATCTGGCTCGCCCGCGCCCTGCCGGCGGAAGGGCGTCTCGTCACGCTGGAGTTCGATCCGCACCATGCCGAGGTGGCGCGGGCCAATATCGCCCGCGCCGGCCTCGCCGACCGGGTGGAGATCCGCGTCGGCCCGGCCCGTGCGACGCTGGCGGCGATGATCGCGGCGGGTGAGGCGCCGTTCGACCTCGTCTTCATCGACGCCGACAAGCCGAACAACCCGCATTATCTCGACGCCGCGCTGGCCCTGTCGCATGCCGGTACGGTGATCGTCGCCGACAATGTGGTGCGCGACGGCCGCGCCGCCGACCCGGCCAGCACCGACGAATCGGTCGCCGGCATTCGCCGCTTCATGGAGAAGGTCGCCGCCGAACCGCGCCTCGTCGCCACCGCCATCCAGACGGTGGGCTCGAAAGGCCATGACGGCTTCGCCCTCGCGCTGGTGGTGTGAGGAAAACGGACGGCCCCACCCGGGCAGCGGCAGCACCCGGAGACAGGATTTCCGGTGGCCTCCCGGGCCCGGCCGGCCTGTAGCGGAACGAGCCCTCGGCCAGGCCCCGGAATAGAGCGCGCTCACCCGCGAAGACGTGCCGCCGCCCGTGGCGCCGTTACGGCGTCAACGTGCTGTCCGGCAGCCCCTCCGGCGCGGTGCCCGTCGCCGCCGGGACGGTGGTCTTCCCGGTCGTCGCCGCCGCGCCGGGGATGGCAGTGCCCGCCTTGGCGGGTTTGGCGAGCGAGGCCGGGCTCACGCTCACATCGGCCGAGCGCAGCTGGCTGTCGACATTGGCTGCGAGCGAGCCGCCAAGTCCCTTGGCGAAGCACTCATAGCCGAAATCGTTCATGTGGAAGCCGTCCTTGAAGGTGAAGGCCTCGAAGGCCAGCCCCTTCGCCTCGTGCCACTCGCGCATCAGCGCGAAGCGGTGGAACACGCTGACCCCTTCCTCGTCGGCGACGCGCTGCTGCAGGCGCAGCATGTCGAGCGCCTCGGAATCGCCGATCACCTTGGGCGAATATTGCGGGTCGATGATCACGATGTCGGCGCCGAGCGCGCGGGTGCGGGCGATGGCGTCGCGCAGCAGGCCCTCGGCGGTGTCGAGCCCGTCGGCGCGGAACAGCGCGTTCACTCCCGCCTGCCACAGCACCAGCGTCGGCTGTTCCGCCGCCACGTCCGCGTTGAAGCGCGCCAGCATTTCCGGCGCGTCCTGGCCGTTGATGCCGCGGTTGACCACGGTGATGTCGATTCCCGGAAAGCGCTGGCGCAGCGCCGCTTCCAGCCGGCTCGGATAGGAGGCGGTGCGCGAGCTCGCCCCGGCCCCGGCGGTGGAGGAGGAGCCGATGGCGACGATCTTCACCGGCCCGCCGTCGCGCAGTGCCTTGGCGAGGCGCGGCAGGGGCTGGCTCAGGCGGGTCAGCGCCGCATTGCCGGCCGGGCAGCTCGGTGCCAGCATCGTCGTGGCGGCGGCGGGCGCGACGGCGAGCGGGGCGGCGGAGGCGGCGGCGACAAGGCCCAGAAGCGCGAGGCGGGTCAGGAGCATCTTAGCGGGTGCCGGTGTTGCGGGGGTTAGCGGGAGCCGAGGGTTTTCTTGTCGACGCCGTCGGCGATCATGCCGACCAGCAGCCGGCCGATGCAACCATGCACATCGTCGAACAGGGTGGAGGAGGGGCGGTCGGCGTCGAGGTCGAAAATGCCCTCGTCCTGCCAGTAGCGCATGATGTCGTAGCGGTCGAAGAACGGCACGCCATTGCTGCGGGCGCTCCAGCGCAGGGTGTTGGTATAGGGCGCGACGTCGAAGGCGAAGGAGGTGCGCGGGCTGTATTGCGGGCCGACGACGATCACGTCGGTCTTGGCCTCGTGGGCAAGGCGGATGCCGTCGCCCACCGCGTCGCCGAAGGCGCCGGTATCGACGCCGAGAATGGCGTCATAGGTGCCGGTCTGCCAGATCAGCAGCGAGGGCTTGTTCACCCGCAGCAGGTCCGGCAGCACGGTGAGGATCGCCTGCGCGGTGGCGCGCGGCTGGGTCTGCGTCGCCACGACGATACCGCCATCGGGATAACGGGCGCGCAGGATCTCCTCGATATAGGAGGGAAAGCGCCGTGGCACCGCGTCCTTGGCGGCGCCGGTCTTGTCGCCGGCAGCCTTGTCGCCGGCGGTCTTGGCCGGCTTCTTCTCGCTCTGCGTCGAGGAGTTGAGCACCAATATGGTGGTCGGGGTCTTGTCCTCGAGCGATTTGGCCAGTCGCGGCAGGCCGAAGCCGGCGCGGGTCAGTTCGGAGGGCGCGGCGCAAACGGGTTCGGCCAGCGCCGGAGCGGCCGTGCCGCCCGCCAGCAACGCGATGCCAGCCAGTATCAGTCCCAGCGTCGTGCGTTTCACGTCGATCCGCGCCGTCTACCCATACTTCCGCGCGGCAATCTCGCGCTCCACGCGAGCATACCATGACAACAGCACGGAGAGAGCCACCATAAGGAAAATGCCCGCCGCGCTCATGAGGAACTGCATGGCCAGCGAACCATTGATTTCGTTCAACACGAAATGTGAGGCGAAAGAAAGGAAGACGCCGAAGCAGAACACTTCCAGCGAGTTCTGCCCGCACAGGATCATCGGCCGCAGCACCTTCCATCGCAGCCAGCGCGCATCCACCGGCACCAGCTTCACCACCACCACCGCCAGCGCCAGGAAGTGCAGGAAGCGCAGCGGCGACAGGTCGGTCTTGCTGATCGGGTAGATGAAGACGCCGATCGCCTCCGGCACCAGCCCCTCCAGCGGACGCCACCACCAGCTCACCACCACGGCGAGCGAGCAGGCGAGATAGGCCAGTGCGGCGGCCACGATCAGCCGGCTCTGGATCAGCCCGCCCAGCCGGTCGCTGCCGCCGAGCCCGCACCAGCCGCCGAAAACGAACATCAGCTGCCAGCAGAACGGGTTGAAGAACCACATGCGGTCGTCAGGATAGCCCGGCAGGTTGATGCCGAGATTGAGCGCCACGGCATAGACCAGAGCCGAGACGGCCAGCGTGGCGTCGGGCCAGCGCTTCAGCGCCCACAGCACCGGCGGGAAGCCGGCGAGCAGCACGATATAGAGCGGCAGCACGTCCATATTGGCCGGGCGGAACTTCAGCAGCAGCGCCTGCACCAGCGCCACGTCCGGCTCGGAGAGGAACTGCAGCGCCCCCATCTCCTCGGCATAGAGCGGGTTGGAGAACGAACCGACCACATAGGAGATTTCGGCGAGATAGATCACGAACAGGAAGATGAACGCGACATAGAGCTGCCACGCCCGCCGCAGGATGCGCGCCGAGGTGACCAGCGTGCCGGAGCGGTCCATTTCCCGGCCATAGACCATGGCGGCGGTGTAGCCGGAGATGAAGACGAAGATCTCGGTGGCGTCGGAAAAGCCGAAATTCCGGTTGGTGATCCAGTTCACCACATTGTTGGGAATGTGGTTGAGGAAGATGAACCACAGGGCGAGCCCGCGGAACAGGTCGAGCCGCAGGTCGCGCCCGCTTGCCGCCGGCGTCGCCGGGGCGGGGGCCGGCTCGCCGGCCGCCGGCGCACCGGGCCGATCGGCCGTCTGTGTGGACCCGCCGGCCGGCGGGTCCTGCGCGACACGTCGGGCGGTGGCGCTCTGCCTCACGAAACCTCGCTCACGTCTTCTTCAGCCCAAGCCCGAGCATCAATACCGTGAAGCCGTTGAAAATGAGATCGACGCCGAGGAACAGGCCGAGAATCCACATGGAATTGATCGGCCACTGCACGGTGATCTCGATGCCGAGGATGATGGCGATGACGGCGGAGAACAGGATCCAGCCCCAGCCGGCCGCCGGCCGCAGCTTGAACGCCGCCACCAGCCGGAACAGGCCGCCGACGATCAGCGAGATGCCGAGCAGCAGGGTCAGCACCGCGGCGGCGAGGTCGGGATTGGTGAAGGCGATGACGCCGGCCACCAGATAGAGCAGGCCGTCGAGCAGCCAAAAGAAGAACCCGCCCCAGCCCTTCACCGCGAAGGCGTGGAAGATCTGGGCGATGCCGGCGACCACCATCATCGCGCCGATGTAGTAGACCGAGAGCAGCGTGCCGACCACCAGCCCGTAGGAACTGCCGAGCGCGATCGCCCCGGCGATGATCAGGATGATGCCGAGGGCGACGAACCACCCCCATTTGGCGCGCAGTTCGTGCAGATGGCCCGCGAGGGAGCGCGCCGGCGTCGAGGGGAAGGAATCGGTGGGGGTGGACATGGAATTTCGTCCTTCATGCTGGCGCCGCGCCGGCGGATCGCAAACGCGCCACCCCGGTTCGGGGTTCCGGTGCGCGGCTGGTAAACGGAGGTATCTTAGAGCGGGAGGCGGCGAGGCGCAGTCCGCATTTTTCCTTCGTCGTGCGGCGAGGTTAAAATCCCGCTGTCACCAAGGCGAGTCGCGTGCATGAACGAAACCCTGCCGCTGTTCGACGAGGGCGCAATCGGCGCCCGCAGGCTTGGCGCCAGGCTGTCGCGGCTGCTGGTCGGCGATGGCGCGGATTTCGTCACCCGTCCGGTGGAGCGGGCGGCGGTGGATTTCGAGGGCCTCGTCGGCGACCGCCATCGCGGCATCACCCGCAAGGCCGATTCGCGGGTGCCGTGGTATCCGCGCGGCACGCCGATCCGCAACACCCGGCAGCTGACGCTGGTGGCGCCGGACGAGCTCGCCCTTATCGCCCGCCGGCTGGAACTGCCGGTGGTCGAGCCGTCCTGGCTCGGCGCCAATCTGGTGGTGGAAGGGCTGCCGGACCTCACCGCGCTGCCGCCGGGCACGCGGCTGCATTTTCCCGACGGTGCCTGCCTGGCGGTGGAGGGCGAGAACGCGCCCTGCCGCCATGCCGGGGCGGCGGTGGCGCGGCATCATCCGGGACGGACGGGCCTCGACCTCGCCTTCGTCAAGGCGGCGCGGGGGCGGCGTGGCCTGGTCGCCTGGGTGGAGCGCCCCGGCGAACTCGTGGCCGGCAGCGCCATCGAGGTGCGGGTGCCCGCCCAGCGTCTGTGGGGGCGGTGAGGCGGAGGCCGCGAGACCAGCCGGAGGCCCAGGCGTGCCTCAGACGTCGCCCCGCCGTCTGTCGTCCTGTCCTGATCTTCGAACCGCCCTCTGGGCCGGGCAGCCGATTATCGGTCCGCCTCCGCCCGGCATGGCGTGGCGACGCGAATGCACCTGCCGCTGCCGAGGACGCCGTGACTTCGGGCACGCTTCGAAGGAGAGGGCGGCCGGCGGGATGGGCTTCCGGCTTGCGTCGCGTTGCGCTTGAGCAAGAACGGGCGCTGAAACGGAAATCGCCCGGACGATCCCTCGTCCGGGCGATTTCCGTGTCGTCAGGCTTCCGGCGGGGAACTCGCCGGCTGATGGGCTCAGCGCACCGCCACGTTCGGCACCGCGTTCGGGCTGATCGTGCTCACCGGCGTCGGCTGCATCGCCGCGCTGCTGTCGGCGGTCTTGGCCGGCGCGTTGCCGGGCAGCACCACCACTTTGGTGCCGACCTTCACCTTGTCGTAGAGGTTCTCGACATCCTCGTTCAGCATGCGGATGCAGCCCGAGGACATGAACTGGCCGATGGTGGACGGCTGGTTGGTGCCGTGGATGCGGTAGATGGTGCCGCCGAGATACATGGTGCGGGCGCCGAGCGGGTTGCCTGGGCCGCCGGCCATGAAGCGCGGTAGATAGGGCTGGCGCTCGATCATCTCCGCCGGCGGACGCCAATCGGCCCATTCCGCCTTGCGGCTGATCTTCTCGGTGCCGGCCCAGGTGAAGCCGTCGCGGCCGACGCCGATGCCGTAGCGCTCGGCCTTGCCGCCGGGCAGCACGTAATAGAGGTAGGTATTCGGGGTATCGATGACGATGGTGCCCGGCGGCTGGGTGGTGACGTAATCGACCACCTGCCGCTTGAGGTTCGCCGGCAATTCCTTGGGCGGGCCCTCTTCCGGCTGGTCTTCCGGCGGCAGCATGGCCACCGAGGCGCCGTTGGCGCCCGTCACCTGCTGCTGCGGCGCTGGATAGGCCGGCTGCGGGTGGGAGTAGGCGGGGGCGGCGGCATGGGCCGGGGCCGACGGCGCGCCATAGGGCGTGGCGGCCTGCGAGGAATAGCCCGGCGCCGGATAGCCGGCCGGCTGCTGGCCGGAATAGGCGCCAGCCGGGTAGCCGGCCTGTGCCGGAACGGCGGCCTGCATGCCCGGCGCGCTCTGCGCCGGATAGCCCGCGGGCGGCTGGCCGGAATAGGCGCCGGTCGGGTAGCCCGCCGCCGGGTTGCCGCCATTGGCATAGCCGGAGATCGGGGCCGGCGGCTGCACGCCGGCGGCGGCCGGAGCCATGATCGGGGCGACACCGCCCTGCGACACGGCGCCGGACGTGCCATAGGGATCGATAGCCGCCGGCACCTCGACGGTGCCCGGCACCGGCTCGGCCGACTGAACGGCGTCGACGGGATAGGACTGGGCGCCGGCCGAACCGACCGACGTCAGAAGGGCCAGAGCGACCGCGGGAGCGAAACCTAGGCGAACGACCATCATCAAGCCTGCTGGAGTGAATGCCACAACCTTTGCGACGAGGACATGACGCAGGAACAAGGCGGGTTCAAGACAAGACTAAGTCATCAATGGCCTTGCCGTCCCCAGCTATGCACGAAGCGCATGGACGATGCATATGAGCAACAGTACCGCTGTCCTATCCCATAACGTCGACGGAGCATTATAGTTTCGAAATTGTTGAAAAGTCGTTGCTGTCCGTCGGCGCCTCGTCGGGAGGACGGCCTTCGCCGGTGCCACGGTCGCGATGCCAGCCCACCACCGCGTCGGGATAGGAATCCGTCGAGGTGAAATAGGGCTTGATGTCGAGCAGCGGCGTGCCGTCGAGGCAATCGAGCCCTACCACCGACAGCCGGTCGCCGTCGCGGCCGATCAGCCGCACCGCGCTCATCGCGATCGGGTTGGGCCGGGCGGGACTCCTCAACGCGAAGGTGCCGCGCCCTTTGCCATAGGTGCGGGGCACCTGTACGAGAAGGCCCCGCGGCGCGCGGTCCATCCAGTAGAGCAGCCAGAGATGCGTGGTGCCTTCCAGCCCCTCCAGCGCCGGGACGAAGGTCGGGTCGAGCTCGACGGTGCACACCGCGTCCGACTCGCGGCTATTCTTCGGGCAGTCCCGGCGGTGCGTCCAAGGGGTGCGCAGCCGGCCGATGAAATGCACTCCGGCATCCGGGGAAGCCGGCAGCGGCAAGGTCACCTCGCCGGGCCGCACCCCGAATTCGGATGAATCGGCCGGCTCGGCCGCTCCGGTGGTCGAAATCCTACACATCATACACCTCACTGTACCCGCACCGGGCACCACGGACCGGCCCCACGGGCCGGCACCGCGCCGCCAGCACGGCACCGCTCGCATCGCGCCGTTTCCACCGCGCTTGCATCGCCTTCGAAAAAGACATAAAGATATCTTTATATCTGAAAGAGGGTTTCATGCCGGTTTCGCCGCTCAGCTTCGCGTCTTTACTCGACGGCCTCAAGGCGGCCGGCGAAGATACGCGCCTGCGGCTGCTCGCCTTGTTGGGCGAGGGCGAGCTGACCGTTTCCGAACTTACCGAAATCCTCGGCCAGTCTCAGCCGCGAATCTCCAGGCATCTCAAGCTGTTGGCCGAGGCCGGGCTGGTGGAGCGCTTTCGCGAGGCGAGCTGGGTGTTCTATCGCCGCGCCACCGATACTCCCGGCGCCGCGCTCACCGACGCTCTGCTCGCCCTGATGGCGCCGGATGACGACATCCTGCTGCGCGACCATGAGCGGCTGGAGGCGGTGCGCGCCGCCCGTGCCGCCCATGCGCAGGCCTATTTCCGCGCCCATGCCCATGAATGGGATGCGCTGCGCCGGCTGCACGCTCCCGACGAGCAGGTCGAGGACGCCATTCTCGATGCGCTGCAAGGCGTTGAAATATCCTCGCTTCTCGATCTCGGCACCGGGACCGGCCGCATTCTCGAACTGTTCGCTCCCCGCATCGAGCGTGGCGTGGGCATCGATCTGTCGGCGGACATGCTCACGGTCGCCCGCGCCAATCTGGAACGCGCCGGCGCGCGCAATTGCACGGTGCGGCAGGGGGATATCTACAGCCTCGCCCTGCCGCGTGACGCCTTCGACGTTGTGGTGGTGCATCAGGTGCTGCATTTCCTCGAGGACGCCCCGCGGGCGTTGAAGGAAGCGGCGCGGGTGCTGCGGCCGGGCGGGCGCCTGCTGGTGGTCGATTTCGCCCCGCACGATCTCGAATTCCTGCGCGAGGCGCACGCTCATCGCCGGCTCGGCTTCGCGCCGGAAGTGGTCGAGCACTGGCTGGCCGGGGCGGGGCTTCTGCCGCTGTCGCATCGTCCGCTTGCCCCGCAAGCCGATGGAAAACTTACGGTTTCTCTGTGGCTGGCCCGCGATCCGCGCGCCGGGCAGCCGGTCGGGGACCCCGTTGAAAAAGCTCATAAGGAGGTCGCCTGATGTCGTCGGATGTCGAGCGCCGCAGCCGCCGCTCCGGCGGGCGGCCGATTGCGGTGTCGTTCGAGTTCTTCCCGCCCAAGACGCCGGAAATGGAAGCCACGCTGTGGAATTCCATCACCCGTCTTGCGCCGCTGGCGCCGAAATTCGTCTCGGTCACCTATGGCGCCGGCGGCTCCACCCGCGAGCGCACCCACGCCACGGTGGAGCGCATCGTGAGGGAGACCCGCCTCGCCCCGGCGGCGCATCTCACCTGCGTCGCCGCCTCGAAGAGCGAGGTCGATGAGGTGGTGCGCGGCTATTGGGATGCCGGCGTGCGCCACATCGTGGCGCTGCGCGGCGACCCGCCGGGCGGGGTGGGGCAGGCCTATGCGCCGCATGCGGATGGCTACAAGACCTCGGCCGATCTGGTCAGCGGCCTGCGCCGCATCGCCAATTTCGAAGTCTCCGTCTCGGCTTACCCGGAAAAGCATCCGGAGAGCCCGTCCTTCGACGCCGATCTCGACATCCTCGCCGCCAAGGTGGATGCCGGGGCGACGCGGGCGATCACCCAGTGCTTCTTCGATAACGACCTCTACTTCCGCTATCTCGACAGGGTGCGGGCGCGGGGGATCGAGGTTCCCGTCGTGCCGGGCATCCTGCCGGTGTCGAACTTCAAGCAGGCGAAGAATTTCTCGGAGAAGACCGGCACCTACATGCCCTCATGGCTCGCCGGCCGCTTCGAGGGGCTGGACGACGACCCCGAGACCCGCAAGCTGATCGCCGCCGCGGTGGCGGCCGAGCAGGTGTTCGATCTCGTCGACCGCGGCGTGACCGAGTTCCATTTCTACACGCTGAACCGCGCCGATCTCGTCTACGCCATCTGCCATTTGCTCGGCATCCGCCCGCCGCAGGCAAGCGCGGAAGGGCAGGGGAACGGCACCGGGAACGGGCAGGCGGCGGCGTGAGCCGTGTCCGGCGGCGCGGCCCCTCACCCCATCCATGGGGAGAGGGATCCGGTTGATGCAGCGGGTAGTGTGTGGGACGCGAGAAGGCGCGCTGACTCCACCTCTCCCCGAGGGGAGAGGTCGCCGCGCAGCGGCGGGTGAGGGGGATGGACGGGAGAAGGTGATGAACAACCCCATCGCACGAGCCCGTCGCCTCCGCCGAGACCAGACGGATGCCGAACAGCGTCTCTGGTCCCGACTTCGCAACCGGCAGCTCGATGGCTGGAAATTCCGCCGGCAGGTCCCGATCGACCAATTCACCGTCGATTTTTTCTGCCCCGACGCCAAACTGGTCGTCGAACTCGACGGCGGGCAGCATACAACTGAGGCCAACGCCGAACGGACCCGGATCATCGAAACCGATGGCTATCTCGTCATCCGTTTCTGGAATAACGACGTGCTGACGAACACAGACGGAGTGCTGCTCCGCATTCTCGAAACACTGCGCGGCGGCACCCCTCACCCCACCCCTCTCTCCACCGGGGAGAGGGAGTAGAAAGTGCTCCGCCATGGCTGACACCGTATCGCCCACCGACACCCTCGCCGCCCTCAAGGCCGCCGCCGCCGAGCGCATCCTCGTGCTGGACGGCGCCATGGGCACGATGATCCAGCAGCTCAAGCTGGACGAGGCCGGCTATCGCGGCGAGCGGTTCAAGGCGTGGAACCGCGACCTCAAGGGCAATAACGACCTGCTCAACCTGACGAAGCCGGAGGCGGTGCGCGACATCCATCTCGCCTATTTCCTGGCGGGCGCGGACATCGTCGAGACCAACACTTTCTCCGGCACCACCATCGCCATGGCCGATTACGGCATGGAGAGCCTCGTCTACGAGCTGAATTTCGAAGGCGCGAAGCTCGCCAAGGAGGCCGCCCGCCGCGCGGAAGAAAAGGACGGCCGCCGCCGCTTCGTCGCCGGCGCCATCGGGCCAACCAACCGCACGGCCTCGATCTCGCCTGATGTCAACGACCCCGGCTTCCGCGCCACTTCCTTCGACGAACTCGCCACCGCCTATGGCGAGCAGGCGGCGGCGCTGATCGACGGCGGATCGGACCTCCTGCTGATCGAGACTATCTTCGACACGCTGAACGCCAAGGCCGCCGTCTTCGCCATCGAACGGCTGTTCGAGGCGCGCGGCCTCCGCGTGCCGGTGATGATCTCGGGCACCATCACCGACCTGTCAGGCCGCACGCTGTCCGGCCAGACGCCGGAGGCGTTCTGGAACTCGCTGCGCCACGCCCAGCCCTTCTCGATCGGGCTGAACTGCGCGCTGGGGGCCAAGGAGATGCGCGCCCATATCGACGAGCTCTCGCGCATCGCCGATACGCTGATCTGCGCCTATCCGAACGCCGGCCTGCCCAACGAGTTCGGTCTCTATGACGAGAGCCCGGAGGCGATGGCGAAGCTGGTCGGCGAGTTCGCCGCCTCCGGCCTCGTGAACATCGTCGGCGGCTGCTGCGGCACCACGCCGGCCCACATCGCCGCGCTGGCGAAGGCGGTGGCGCCGCACCCCCCGCGCGAGGTGCCGTCGATCGCGCCCCGTCTGCGCCTGTCCGGCCTCGAGCCCTTCGAGATGCGGGTATGAACACCTCCACCCGCGCCCGCCTCCGCCGTCCCTTCGTCCCCACGCATCGAGAGCAGGCGTCATGACCGCACCCGTCGCGACCTTCGTGAATATCGGCGAGCGCACCAACGTCACCGGCTCGGCGCGCTTCCGCAAGCTCATCACCACCGGCGATTACGCCGCCGCGCTGGCGGTGGCGCGCGACCAGGTGGAGAACGGCGCGCAGATCCTCGACGTCAACATGGACGAGGGCCTGCTCGACAGCGAGAAGGCGATGGTCACCTTCCTCAACCTGCTCGCCGCCGAGCCGGACATCGCCCGCGTGCCGATCATGGTGGACAGCTCCAAGTGGAGCGTCATCGAGGCTGGCCTGAAGTGCATTCAGGGCAAGGGCATCGTCAACTCGATCTCCATGAAGGAGGGCGAGGAGCAGTTCCGCCACCATGCCCGGCTCGTGCGCGCCTATGGCGCCGCCGTGGTGGTGATGGCCTTCGACGAGCAGGGCCAGGCCGACAGCTACGAGCGCAAGACCGCGATCTGCGCGCGGGCCTATCGCATTCTGGTGGACGAGATCGGCTTCCCGCCCGAGGACATCATCTTCGATCCGAACATCTTCGCGGTAGCGACCGGCATCGAGGAGCATGCCGGCTACGGCGTCGCCTTCATCGAGGCGACGCGCTGGATCCGCGCGAACCTGCCGCACGCCCATGTCTCCGGCGGCGTATCGAACCTCTCCTTCTCGTTCCGGGGCAACGAGCCGGTGCGCGAGGCGATGCACGCGGTGTTTTTGTACCACGCCATCGCGGCGGGCATGGACATGGGCATCGTCAATGCCGGCCAGCTCGCGCCCTATTCCGAGATCGAGCCGGAGCTGCGCGAGGCCTGCGAGGACGTCGTCCTGAACCGCCGCGACGACGCCACCGAGCGGCTGCTCGCCATCGCCGAGCGTTTCCGCGGCGGCGGACGCGAGAAGAAGGAGGCCGATCTCACCTGGCGCACTTGGGCCGTGGAGAAGCGGCTGGAGCACGCTCTCGTCAACGGCATCACCGAGTTCGTCGAGGCCGACACCGAGGAGGCGCGCCGGTCGGTCGCCCGGCCGCTGCACGTCATCGAGGGGCCGCTGATGGCCGGCATGAATGTGGTCGGCGACCTGTTCGGCGCCGGCAAGATGTTCCTGCCGCAGGTGGTGAAGTCGGCCCGCGTGATGAAGCAGGCGGTGGCCTATCTCATGCCCTTCATGGAGCAGGAGAAAATCGATAACGGCACCACCGGGGAGTCCGCGGCCGGCAAGATCCTGATGGCCACGGTGAAGGGCGATGTGCACGACATCGGCAAAAACATCGTCGGCGTCGTGCTCCAGTGCAACAATTACGAGGTGATCGACCTCGGCGTCATGGTGCCCACCGCCAGGATCCTCGAAGTGGCGCGGGCGGAGAAGGTCGACGTCATCGGCCTGTCCGGCCTGATCACCCCCTCGCTGGACGAGATGGTGCATGTCGCCTCCGAGATGGAGCGCGAGGGTTTCGACCTGCCGCTGCTGATCGGCGGCGCGACGACGTCGCGCGTCCACACCGCGGTGAAGATCGCCCCGCAATATGAGCGCGGGCAGGCGGTCTACGTCACCGACGCCTCGCGCGCGGTCGGCGTCGTGTCGGCGCTGCTCAACGACAATTCGAAGCCGGATTATGTCGCCAATATCCGCGCCGAATACGCCAAGCTTGCCGAGGCCCATGCCAGGAGCGACCGCAACAAGGTGCGGGTGAAGCTGGAGGAGGCGCGGGCCAACCGGCCGGTGCTGGACTTCGCCGGCCACATACCCACCGTGCCGAGCTTCCTCGGCACGCGGGTGTTCGAGAGCTATGATCTCGCCGAGCTGGTGCCCTATATCGACTGGACACCGTTCTTCCAGTCGTGGGAGCTGGTCGGCCATTTCCCCGCCATCCTCGACGACCCCAAGGTCGGCATTGCCGCGCGGGCGCTGTACGACGATGCGCGGAAGATGCTGGCGAAGATCGTCGCGGAAAAGTGGCTCACCGCCCGCGCGGTGATCGGCTTCTGGCCGGCCAACGCGGTCGGCGACGACATCGCGCTCTATGCCGACGACACCCGCGCCGCGCCGCTGGCCACGCTGCACACGCTGCGCCAGCAGATGGGCAAGCGCGAGGGACGGCATAATCTGGCGCTGGCCGATTTCGTCGCCCCGCAGGGCAGCGGCGTGGCGGATTATGTCGGCGGCTTCTGCGTGTCGACCGGCTTCGGCGAGCATGAGCGTTCGGAGGCCTTCAAGGCGGCGCATGACGACTATTCGTCGATCCTGCTCAAGGCGCTGGCCGATCGCCTCGCCGAGGCCTTCGCCGAGCGGATGCATGAGCGGGTGCGCCGGGAGTTCTGGGGTTATGCGCCCGACGAGGCGCTCGACAACGAGGCGCTGATCAAGGAGGCCTATCGCGGCATCCGCCCGGCGCCGGGCTATCCCGCCCAGCCCGATCACACCGAGAAGGCGACCCTGTTCAGGCTGCTCGCCGCGACCGAGAGCATCGGCGTGGAACTCACCGAGAGCTTTGCCATGTGGCCGGGCGCGGCGGTATCGGGGCTGTATTTCGCCCATCCCGACGCCTCCTATTTCGGCGTCGGCCGCATCGAGCGCGACCAGGTCGAGGACTATGCCGCGCGCAAGGGCATGAGCGTGGAGGAGGCCGAGCG
The DNA here is from genome assembly GCF_031456575.1 of Ancylobacter sp. 3268. Lineage (NCBI taxonomy): Bacteria > Pseudomonadati > Pseudomonadota > Alphaproteobacteria > Hyphomicrobiales > Xanthobacteraceae > Ancylobacter > Ancylobacter sp. 3268. Next base: position 54,441 of record NZ_JAVDUX010000015.1, on the reverse strand, counting down.
CTGGCTGGCGCCGGTGCTGAACTACGATCCGGTGACCTACAAGTCGGTGGCGGCGGAGTAGGGAGCCTTCGCCGCCGCTGTTTGTTTGGCATTCCCGATCGGGAGAGGGAGCGTCGCGGCTCCTGCATGAGCGGTTGTGATCGATGAGTGGGCGTCGGGAGTTTCGCGTGGGGGGCCAAGGGAGCTTCATGCGGTGCGACGCACCAGGCGAAGCCTTTCTCTTCCCTCTGCCCGGTGGGGAGAGGTGGCCCGCGCAGCGGGTCGGTGAGGGGGGACGGGGTCGGGAGGTGTGGAAGACCCCCACCCCAGCCCTCTCCCCGAGAAGGGGAAGGTCTTCCTGCCGGACCGGTGTGACCACCATAGGCGCGCAGATCGCACCCGCAAATGCCGCCGAGCGCCCCCATCTTCGGGTTTGCCCCCAGCATTTGCCGCCCTGCGCCCGTCGCACGGCACTGGCCGCCATGCGTCGCTCGCTCACGTCTCGCACGACCGGCGCGAAGCGCGATACGCTGCCGCCTCTCCCGCATGGCGGGAGACCGTTTCCATCCCCCGAGGCGCTCCCATGCCGCCATCCGTGAAATCCCGCCTCCGCCCCGTCTGGCATTGGGCCCTGCTGGCCTTCCTCGTCTGGGCGGCGCTGGCCTATGTGATGCTGCCCCGCCTGTGGACGCATCACGAGGGCCAGCCCGGCATCAGGCACCTGCCGATGGTGACGCAGACGAAGCAGGGCATCCCCGGCGATCCCATCGATGTTGGCCTCGTCGGCTCGCGCGAGGAAGTCATCCGCGCCATGTACGCCGCCGGCTGGCGCGCCGCCGATCCGGTGACGCTGAAATCCAGCCTCGCCATCATCGGCTCGGTGCTGCTCGACCGGCCGGACCCGCAGGCGCCGGTCAGTCCGCTCTATTATGACGGCCGCCCGGAGGACCTCGCCTTCGAGAAGGAGGTCGGCCGCAGTGCCGACCGGCGCGATCACGTGCGGTTCTGGAAGGTACTGGATCTCGGCGCGGAGCGTCGCCCGGTCTGGCTCGGCTCGGCCACCTATGACGAGGGCGTCGGGCTCAGCCATTACACCGGCGCCGTCACCCACCGGGTGGGGCCGGATGTCGATGCGGTGCGCGATCTCATGATCGCCGATCTCGACCGTGCCCGCATGCTCACCGCCATCTACCAGGTCACCGGTCTCGGCCCGGTGCTGTTCGGCCGCAATGGCGGCGGCGATCCCTACTATACCGATGGCGAGATCCGCTTCGGCCGGCTGGTCGCCGACGGCGCCCCGGCCTCGGCGCCGGCCACCCTCATCGCCCCGCCGCCCTTGGTGGGGCTGAAGGACCAGCTCTGGAAGAGCGTCGAGGGGCTGGCCGGCGGCGCGTGAGCGCTCACGCGGCCCGGATCGCCTTCTCGACGAAGGCGGCGGCGGTGAGCGCGGTGCGGTCGCGGCCGAACCGGCCGACGATCTGCACGCCGATCGGCAGGCCGCTGGCGCCGGTGGAGCCGGCTACGTTGATGCAGGGCGCTCCCAGCAGCGTCCATAGCCGGTTGAAGATCGAGGAGCCGGTGGAGGCCAGCCCGACGGGCGCCTCCCCCGGCGCCGAATAGGTCAGCACGGCATCGAAGCCTTCCACCAGATCGGTGAAGGCGTGGCGCGCCAGCCGGGCGGTGCGTCGCGCCGCGTCATAGGCTTCCGGCGTCACCGTCATCGCCTGTTCCAGATAGGCGACGAGCTGCGGCGAGAGCAGGTCGCGATGCCGGTCCCATTCGTCGGCGAGGGCCAGCGCCGCTTCATAGGCCTGGACGATGGCGTGGGCGTCGTCGGCGGTCTCCACCTCGGGCGGCAGCGTGACCTCGCGCAGGCTGGCCCGCGCGCGTTCGGCGGCGCGCATCGCGGCATTGAGCGCGGCATCGGCGTCGGGGCTCGCCGAGCCGGCACGCGAGGTGCGAACGATGGCGAGGCGCGGCGGTCGGGCGGCCGGGTCGATCGCCAGCGGCCGGCCGGTGATGGCGCTGGCCCCGAAGGCGACGTCGGCCACGCCGGCGGCGAACAGGCCGATGGTGTCGAGCGACCAGGAAAACGTCTTGCTGCCCAGCATCGGGATCAGCTTGAAGGACGGCTTGTAGCCGGTGACACCGCAATAGGAGGCCGGCCGGATGATCGAGCCGGCGGTCTGCGAGCCGATCGCCAGCGGCACCATGCCCGCCGCCACCGCCGCTGCCGAGCCGGAGGAGGAGCCTCCCGGGGTGTGGGCGGTGCGGTGCGGGTTGCGCGTCGTCGCCGGGGCGGTGAAGGCGAATTCGGTGGTGGAGGTCTTGCCGGCGACGAGACCGCCGGCGCGGGCGATCATCCGCACCACCGTGGCATCGGCGGACGGGCGGTGGCGGCAATAGACCCGCGAACCGTAGGAGGTCGGGAAGCCGACGGTGTCGAACACGTCCTTCACCCCGACCGGCAACCCGGCGAGGGGCAGGCCGGCGAGGCCGGGATGGCGCGCCTGCGCCTGCAACGCCTCGAGATCCAGGATGGCGAAGGCGCGGATTTCCTCCTCCCGTTCGGCGATCGCCGCGGCGCAACGGGCCGCAACCTCGGCCGGGGTCATATCCCCGGAGCGGATGGCGGCGGCGAGGGCGCAGGCGGAAAGCATCACGGTCATGATTTCTGGCACGATCTCTCGGCTGGGGACGGGGTCGGGGTGCTGCCCAAAGCGAAGCGCCGGACAGTGTCGGCCAAAAGCGTATCGCATGCGACACTCCGCACGCCAACATTATGGATCCGCCTATCTAATTTCGTTTGTGCCCTTGCATCGGCAGCGGTATGCGCGGATCGTTCTTCGCTGGGCCGGGGCGCGTGCAGATGAATATCCTTTCCATTCAATCATGGGTTGCCTACGGGCACGTGGGCAACGCGTCGGCCATGTTCCCGATGCAAAGGCTCGGCCATGAGGTGTGGGGGCTGCAGACGGTGCAGTTCTCCAATCACACCGGCTATGGCTCCTGGCGCGGCGAGGTGTTCGGCGCCGAGCATATCCAGGATCTCGTCGCCGGCATCGATCACCTCGGTGCGCTGCCGCGCTGCGATGGCGTCCTCTCGGGTTATATGGGCACGGCGCAGATCGGCGACGCCATTCTCGACGCCGTCGGCCGGGTCAAGGCCGCCAACAGCGCCGCGCATTATTGCTGCGACCCGGTGATGGGCGACATCGACACCGGCATGTATGTCCGGCCGGGCATCCCGGAATTCATGCGCGACCGGGCGGTGCCGGCGGCCGACATCATCACGCCGAATCAGTTCGAGCTCGATTTCCTGTCCGGGCGCAGCACCTCGACGCTGGAGGAGGCGCGGCGCGCCTGCGGGGCGGTGCATGCCACCGGCCCGCGCGTCATCCTGGTCACCAGCCTGCACACCGCAGACACTCCGGCCGATTCGATCGACATGCTCGCCTCGGGGCCGGACGGCTGCTATCGCGTGCGCACGCCGAAGCTGGGCATTTCGGTCAACGGTGCCGGCGACGCCATCGCGGCGCTGTTCTTCGTGCATTGGAAGAGCAGCCATTCGACGGCGGAGGCGCTCGGCAAGGCGTCGTCCTCGGCCTATGGTTTGCTTGCCCGTACGGCAGCGGCCGGCTCGCGGGAGATTCTTACCGTCGCCGCCCAGGACGAGTTCGTCACACCCTCGCGCGTTTTCACTCCAGAGAAGCTGTAAGACCATGGCCCGCCGCTACGTCGTGCTCGATGTCTTCACCGACCGCGCCCTCGCGGGCAACCCGCTCGCCGTCGTCCTCGATGCCGAGGGCCTCGACGGCAACCAGATGCAGGCGATCGCCCGCGAGTTCAATCTGTCGGAGACGGTCTTCGTGCTGCCGCCGACCGACGCCGATCATCGCGCGCGGCTGCGCATCTTCACCACCAATCACGAGTTGCCCTTTGCCGGGCACCCCACCGTCGGCGCCGCCGTGCTGCTGGCGCTCCGCGACGAGGTGGAGCTGTCGGCGGATTTCGTGCTGGAGGAGGGGGCCGGCCCGGTGCCGTGCCATGTGAGCCTGCGCAACCCGCGCTCCGGCACCGCCACCTTCACCGTGCCCCGGCTTCCGGAGATCCTCGACGAGGAAGCGCCGAGCGTCGAGACCTGCGCGCAGGCGCTGGGGCTGGATCAATCCGATATCGGCTTCGACGCCTACCGCCCGGTCGTCGCCTCGGCGGGGGTGCCGTTCGTCTGCATCCCGCTGGCATCGCGCTCGGCGCTCGCCCGCATAAGCCCGAGCGCCGGCCGGCTGATTGGTGCCTTCGGCGGCACCGCCGATTCCGTCTACGTGTTCTGCCGCGACGAGGAAGGCGAGGGCGATTTCCGCGCCCGCATGTTCGCCGCGAATATGGGCATCGACGAGGACCCGGCCACCGGCTCGGCCGCCGCGTCGCTGGCGGCGGTGCTGATGCAGGGCGAGACGCCGACGGAGGGCTTCACCGCCTATGACATCCTGCAGGGCGTGGAGATGGGCCGGTCGAGCCTGGTGCGGCTGGGGCTGGACGTGGCCGGCGGTGCGTTGTCCCGCGTCACCATTGGTGGCGGCGCCGTGGTGGTGGCCGAGGGTGTCCTGCATGTCTGAGGCGCTGCCCCCTCTTGCGCTCTCCCCAGTGGAGAGAGGTAGCCCGCTCCACGGGTCGGCGAGGGGAGGCGCGGCTGCGGCGCCCGGGAGCTTCCCTGTTCCATGAGCGTGCGGAGCAACCGATGCAGGTGACGCCGCTCGATCGCCTCGACATGCGGCTGGAGCCCGGCGCCTGGGACTATGCCGAAAGCCGGCGGGCGGAGGTCGATGCCTTCTTCGCGGCGCAGTTGCAGAAGAATCCCTCGCTGTGGAACGGGCGCATCCTGGTGCTGGCCCGCCATCGCTTGGCGGATGGCGTGCTCACCGGCCGCTATCGCGAAGCCGATTTCGCCTCGCTGCTGTGGTGGCTGCGGCATGATTGTCCGGGCGAGGGCGAAGCCGACGAGCGCGTCTGCAACGCCTTCGCCATGGCGGCGCTGCGCGCGGCGGACGGCGCCTTCCTGCTCGGGCGCATGGCGGCGTGGACCGCCAATGCCGGGCGCATCTATTTCGCCGCCGGTACGCCCGATCTCAGCGATCTGCGGCCCGACGGGGCGGTCGATCTCGCCGGCAGCGTCCTGCGGGAGCTCGGCGAGGAGACCGGGCTGGCCGCCGACGAGGTCGAGATCGCGCCGGGCTGGACCGGGGTGTTCGCCAGCTCGCGCATCGCGCTGATGCGCGAGCTGCGCAGCCCGCTGGCTGCCGACGAACTTGCCGCCCGCATTCGAACCTTCCTGGCCTCCGAGGAGCGCCCCGAGCTGGAGGACGTCGTCGTCGCGCGCGGGCCGGACGATGTCAGCGAGGCCATGCCGCCTTTCATTCGTACCTATCTTCTGGCCTGCTGGGAGGAGGAGCGGCGGAAGCGGTGAATTTCGGACCAAACAGTTCGAAATTGGCATGCCGCTCGCATAAACTGTCGGTAAAGGGGCGCGGCATGCGAGGCGCGGCCCCGTACTCGGGGAGAAGTCAACATGGTGCGTAGATCAACCGAAACCGTGCCGCTTTTTTCGTCGGGGATCGTCGATCGCCGCCGGCTGCTGGCCCTCGGTGCCGGCGCGCTGGTGCTGGGGGGCTTCGGCGGCGCCGCGGTGGCGGCGAAGGCGAAGCCCATCAAGGTCGCGGCGATCTACACGGTGCCGGTGGAACAGCAGTGGGTTTCGCGCATCCACAAGGCGCTGAAGGCGGCCGAGGCGCGTGGCGACATCACCTACAAATTCTCCGAGAACGTCGCCAATACCGACTATGAGCGGGTGATGCGGCAATATTCGCAGGAAGGCGCCGACCTCGTGGTCGGCGAGATCTTCGCGGTGGAGCGTCCGGCCCGCAAGGTGGCGGCGGATTATCCCGGCACCGCCTATCTGATGGGCTCGTCCTTCGGTCCCACCAAGCCGAACCTGTCGGTTTTCGACAATTTCATCCACGAGCCGTCCTTCCTCACCGGCATGGTGGCGGGCAAGACCACCAAGTCGAACATCATCGGCCTGGTCGGCGGCTATGCCATTCCGGAAGTGAACCGGCTGATGCAGGCCTTCATGGAAGGCGCGCAGTCGGTGAACCCGAACGTCAAGTTCCTCGTGACCTTCATCAACTCCTGGTACGACCCTCCCAAGGCCAAGGAGGCCGCCTTCGCCCAGATCGACAAGGGCGCCGACATTCTCTACGCCGAGCGCTTCGGCGTCTCCGATGCTGCCAAGGAGCGCGGGGTGAAGGCGATCGGCAACGTGATCGACACCTCCGCGCAATATCCCGGCACCGTCATCGCCTCGGCACTCTGGCATATGGAGCCGACTATCGATCGCGCTATCAAGGCGGTGATGGAAGGCACCTTCACCGCCGAGGATTACGGCCCGTTCTCCTATATGGCGCATGGCGGCGCCAGCCTCGCCACCCTCGATCCCAACCAGGTGCCGCCGGAGGTGATCGAGCTGGTGCTGCTGCGCGAGAAGGAGATCAGGGACGGCCTGTTCCGCGTCAATGTCAACGACGCTGAGCCCAAGTCGACGATGTGAGGGCGGAGAGCCTGAGAGGGCGCCCCCGGGTCGCCGGCGGTCCGCAGGCTGTGCCGTCTTCTCGCACGGATAGCGGAGAGGGAGGAGCCGGATGTGGCGGCTCCCTCTCCCCGTCGGGCCCGGACGCTTCCCCGGGGGCCGAAGGTTGAGAAAGGGTCTCCATGATCGCACCGACTGCACCCGATCAACCTGATCGTACACCGCACGAGACGCGCCCGCTGGTGCTGTCGCTGGCCGGCATCACCAAGCGCTTCGGTAATTTGGTAGCGAACGACGCCATCGACCTCGACGTCCGGGCGGGTGAAATCGTGGCGCTGCTCGGCGAGAACGGCGCCGGCAAGACCACGCTGATGAGCATCCTGTTCGGCCACTATGTTGCTGACGAGGGCACGGTGCACATCGCCGATGCCGCCGGCCGGCTGGCACCGCTGCCCGGCGGCTCGGCGGAGGCGGCGCTCGCGGCCGGAATTGGCATGGTGCATCAACACTTTGCCCTGGCCGAGAACCTCACCGGCTTCGAGAATATCGTGCTCGGCACCGTGTCGCTGTGGCGCCTCGGCTTCGGCACGGCGGCCGCGCGGGCGAAGGTCGCCCGCCTGATGAAGGAGTCCGGGCTGGAAGCCGATCTCGACGTGCCGGTCGGGCGCCTGTCGGTCGGCGAGCAGCAGCGCATCGAGATTCTCAAGGCGCTCTATCGCGACGTGCGGGTGCTGATCCTCGACGAGCCGACCGCCGTGCTCACGCCGCAAGAGGCGGACAGCCTGTTCGCCATCGTGAAAACCCTTGCGAATAAAGGGCTTGCGGTCATCTTCATCAGCCACAAGCTGCACGAGGTGCTGGCGCTGTGCGAGCGGGTTGTGGTGCTGCGCGGCGGCGCCAAGGTCGCCGATCGGCCGACGGCCGGTGCCGATAGGGCGATGCTGGCCGAACTGATGGTCGGGCGCGAGATTCCTGCCCGCGAGCGTACCTCATCTACCCTCGGTGCGCCGGTGTTGCGCCTTGCCGGGGTCGCCGTCGGTGCGCCCGGCGAGCGGGATCGGCTGGAAGCTGCTGACCTCGAGTTGCGAGGCGGCGAAATCATTGGAATTGCTGGTGTTTCCGGAAATGGGCAGGGCGCGCTTGCGGCACTGGTGGCTGGGCTGAAGGCTCCCCGGAGCGGCATTTGCGAGATCGTCGGCCACTCTGCCGCTCGCGCCGACGCCGCGGCGCGCATCGCCGCCGGCGTTGGCCGTATCCCGGAGGATCGTCATCGCGATGGCACGATCGGCGGGCTCAGCGTCGCTGAGAACCATGTGCTGGAAACGCTCGGGTCGCCGGAAAACCAGCGGCACGGGCTGCTGCGCCGAAGGGCGATCCGCGTCCGCGCCGCGCAGGCGATCCGCGACTACGATATACGCTGTCCCGGTCCCGATGCACCGATCCGGGCGCTTTCCGGCGGCAACATGCAGAAGGTGGTGCTGGCCCGCGTGCTGGAGCGCGCCCCGCGCCTCATCCTCGCGCATCAGCCGACACGCGGCCTCGACATCGGCGCCACCACCGACGTGCACCGCCGGCTACTGGCGGCGCGGGGGCGCGGGGCGGGAATTCTTCTGATTTCGGAAGACCTTGATGAATTGTTCGCGCTGTCGGACCGCATCGCGGTGATCCATGCGGGGCATGTGTCGCCGGCCATGGAGGCGGCGGATCTCGGCATGCGCACCGTCGGCCTGATGATGGCCGGCCATACGGCGGAGGACGCCGCATGATCCGCTTCGTTCCGCGGGAGCGAACCCCGGTCTGGCTGACGCTCGCCGTCTCGGTCGGGGCGGGAATGGCGGCGCTGCTGCTCACCGCGGTGCCGTTGGCCCTTTCCGGTGCACCGGTGCTATCCGCCTTCGGCTTGATGAAGGCGCCGCGGGCAGCGGCTTTGCCTTCGCCGAGACGCTGACGCGCGCGACACCGCTCATCTTCACCGGCCTCGCCGCCGCCATCGCCTTCCGTGCCAGGCTGTGGAACATCGGTGCCGAGGGGCAGCTTTATGCCGGGGCGCTGGCCACCGTGGCGCTTGGCGCCGGCTTGCTGGATCTGCCTCCGGCGCTGCTGGTGCCGGTGGTCCTGGTCGGAGCGGTCCTGGCCGGCGCTGTGCTGCTGCTGGTGCCGGTGTTCTTCAAGATGCGCTTCGGCGCCGACGAGGTCGTGGTCACTCTCCTGCTCAACTTCGTCATGCTGCTGTTCGTGCAGATGATGCTGGAAGGGCCGATGAAGGACGAGATGGCACTGGGCTGGCCGCAGTCGGCGCCGGTGCTGGACGAGGCGACGCTGCCCAAGCTGGTCGCCGGCCTGCGCCTGCATTGGGGGCTGGTGCTGGCAATCGTCTGCGCCATCGCCTTGCATGTGCTGATCACCCGCACCGTATGGGGCTTCCGTATCCGTGCGGTGGGCGAGAACGCCCGCGCCGCCCGCTATGCCGGGCTTCCGGTTGGCAAGGCCATGGCGCTGGTCGGGCTTCTGTCCGGCGGCCTGGCGGGGCTGGCCGGGGCAAGCGAAGTCGCGGGGCTGAAGGGATATCTGACCGCCGACCTCTCGCCCGGCTTCGGCTATGCCGGCATCGTGGTGGCGACGCTGGCAAACCTTTCAACGCTGGGCGTCATCCCCGCGGCGATCTTCATCGCCGGCGTGTTCGTCGGCGCGGATTCGATGAGCCGGGCCATCGGCGTATCCAACTATCTCGCCGATCTGGTGGTCGCGCTGTCGCTGCTCAGCGTGCTCGTTGGCGGGCTCTTGGCCCGGTTTCGCATCGTCTTCGTGCGCCGGGAGACTGTCTGATGTGGGCCGCGCTGGAGATCCTGATCCAGGCCAATTTCTGGGCCGCGACCATCCGCATCGCCACGCCGCTGATCTTCGGTGTGCTCGGCGCGCTGCTTTGCGAGCGCGCAGGTGTCCTGAATCTGGGGATCGAGGGAATTTTCGTCGCCGGCGCGATGTCCGGATGGCTGGCGGTCTATCTAGGCCTGCCGCTCTGGGGCGGCGTGCTGGTGGCGGCGCTGGTCGGGGCGTTGTTCGGGCTGATCCATGGCGTGCTCACCGTGCCGCTCGGTCTCTCCCAGCATGTCACCGGCATTGGCGTGACCTTGCTGGCGACATCGGTGGCCTATTTCGGCTATCGGGTCGCGTTTCCCAATATCGCGACCCCGCCGCGCATCGAGCCCTTTCCGCCGCTCGATCTGCCTCTCCTGGGCGACCTGCCGTTCATCGGCCCGATCCTTGGCCAGCAGACCGTCTTCACCGTGCTCGCTTTCGCCTGCGTCATCCTAGTTGCGCTGATGCTGGCACGCACGCCGCTCGGTCTCGCCATCCGAGCGGTCGGCGACAATCCCGAGGCGGTGGAGGCACAGGGCCTTTCCGTCGTCGGGCTGCGCATCGGGGCGGTGATGGTCGGCTCGGCGTTGATGGCGCTGGGCGGTGCCTTCCTGACGCTTTCCGCCTTCAACGCATTCTACTTCGGCATGATCAACGGGCGCGGCTGGGTGTGCATCGCGCTCACCGTCTTCGCCTCCTGGCGACCGGGCAAGGCGCTGGTCGGAGCCCTGCTGTTCGGGGCGCTGGATGCCTATCAACTTCGTCTGCAGACCATCACCGGCGGTGTGGTGCCGAGCCAGGTCTTCCTTATGCTTCCTTATCTCTTTTCTATTGCCGCGCTTGTGCTGGTCGCGCGGCGTGCCGACTATCCACGCGCTTTGATGAAGCCGTATTTCAAGGGACAACGATGAGCCTCGATCTTCTCGTACGGAACGCTCGCCTGCCGGATGGGCGTTCGGGTCTGGACATCGCCTGCGAGGGCGGGCGCATCGTCGCTGTCGAAGCCGGCATCGAGGCCGAAGCCGGTCGGGTGATCGACGCCGGGGGCAGGCTGGTGAGCCCGCCTTTCGTCGACGTGCACTTTCACATGGATGCGACGCTATCGCTCGGCCAGCCACGGATGAACGAGTCCGGTACGCTGCTCGAAGGCATCGCGTTATGGGGCGAGTTGAAGCCGCTGCTGACCCATGAGGCGGTGATCGAACGGGCATTGCGCTATTGCGATCTCGCCGTCAGTCAGGGCCTTCTTGCCATCCGCTCGCATGTCGATGTCTGTGACGATCGGCTGCTGGCGGTCGAGGCGCTTCTCGACGTTCGGGAGAAGGTGAAGGACTATATCGACCTGCAACTCGTCGCCTTCCCGCAGGACGGCTACTATCGTTCGCCGGGTGCGGCCCGGAACCTCGTTCGCGCCCTCGACATGGGCGCCGATATCGTCGGCGGCATCCCGCATTTCGAGCGCACTATGGCCGATGGCGCCGCTTCGCTGAAAGCGTTGTGCGAACTCGCCGCCGAGCGTGGGCTGCGCGTCGATATCCATTGCGACGAAACCGACGACCCGCTTTCCCGCCATATCGAGGCGCTGAGCTACGAGACGCAGCGGCTTGGGCTGCAGGGCCGGGTGGCCGGTTCACACCTCTCCTCCATGCACAGCATGGACAATTATTACGTCTCGAAGCTGCTTCCGCTGATCGCCGAAGCCGGCGTGCATGCCATCGCCAACCCGCTGATCAACATCACGCTGCAGGGACGGCACGACAGCTATCCGAAGCGGCGCGGCATGACGCGGGTGCCGGAGTTGCGCGCCGCCGGGGTCAATGTCGCCTTCGGCCATGATTGCGTGATGGATCCCTGGTATTCCCTCGGTTCCGGCGACATGCTCGAGGTGGCCCATATGGCGCTGCATGTCGGCCAGATGACCTCTCGCGAGGCAATGGCTTGGTGCTTCGAGGCGGTGACCACCAATCCCGCCCGCATCATGGGGCTGGGAGGCTATGGCATCGCGCCGGGCTGCAACGCCGATCTGGTGGTGCTGCAGGCCGCCGATCCGATCGAGGCCATCCGGCTGAAGGCGGCGCGGCTATTCGTGGTGCGGCGGGGGCGGGTGATCGCCGAAGGCACGCCTCGCGCCAGCGTGCTCGATCTGCCGGGCCGGCCTGGTGTGGTCGACCCCGCTTCCTATTCCCCGGCCTAAGGCTGTGGCTCTTCCATTCCGCAGGGCTGGATCATGGCTGAAGCCGGAATGCCAACCAGCTGGGTTTGAAGCACGATGGCGACATTGCTGCGGTACCTGATTGCTCGTACCCTGCGCATCGGTTAGGCGGCGAGGCGGGCCGTATCGGCGGCGACATGATGGGTACCGGTAGTCTGTTCGCGCACGCCCTTCCGCCCTGTCGGACGGAAGGGCTGGAAATGCTTCAGCGGCCGGTGTGGATCCTCGATACCGGCCGCATGCGCAAGCATTTTGCCAATAGCGCGGCGCTGGAGTTGTGGGGCGTCGAGCCGGGGCAGGAAGACGAGTTCTATGCGCGTGACTTCACGCCGCATTCGGACGCCATGCGCCAGCGCCTCGGCCGGCTGATTGAACGGATATCCGCCGGCGAGATCGTTGCCGATCGGTGGACATTCTATCCCAAGCCCCGTCCGTTCACCGTCGATGCGCTGATGAGCGGCGTGCGGCTCGACAATGGCAATGTCGGCCTGCTGATGGAAGTCGAGCACTATGCGCGTTCCACCGACGAACTGCGCGCCGGCGAGGCGCTGCGCCACACGCTGGTAAACGTGCTGTTGTTCGATGAGGATGGCTGGGCCACCTATCGAAACCCCTCGGCTGAAGCGAGTTTCCCCGCGGCACGCTGCCGTTTTGTTTCGATGTTCGCCGACCCGGCGGAGGGCGCGCATATGTGGCAGCGGGTGATCGCGCAGGATCCGGATCGCCCGGATGCCTTCATGGGGCGGACCGTGTCCGGCGACTTCGTCGTCGACACCGCCAGGGGAAGGCGCTGGCACGGCATCGATGCCCGGACCACCACGGATCCCGTCACCGGCCGCCTCTCGGTGCTGGTCAATCAGCGGGATGTTACCGATCGGGTGGAGGCCACCAGCCGCGCCGAATTTTATGCTGGCTATGATGTGATGACTGGCCTCGCCAATCGTCGCCGTTTCGCCGATCGCCTGGACCATGCGATGGCTGTTCCGGATGCGGTCGGTGGCCTGTTGGTGATCGATCTCAACGGCTTCAAGGACATCAACGACAGCTACGGACACGCGGTCGGCGATACGGTGCTGCTTGAGTTCGGCAAACGACTTTTGGCTTGCATCGGTCCTCACGATGTCTGCGCACGGCTCGGCGGCGACGAGTTCGCGATAATCCTGCCGGGTCTCGCCGCGCCAGAGGCATTGACCGCTCGCGCGGATGACATCCGACACGCATTGCTGGCCCCCATCGAAGAGCCGTTCACCGCCACCCGGCTGACCGTCAGCGCCAGTTTCGGCATCGCGCTGTGGCCGCGCGACGGCAGCAATCCCGATGCCTTGCAGCGCAATGCCGATCTGGCGCTCTATGCCGCCAAGGCTGACGAAGGCCGCTGCATTCGACTCTTCGACATCAGCATGCGCCGCGCTGCTGACGACCGCTATAGGTGCATCGAGGATCTGCGGGCGTCGCTGACTGCCGATGCTTTCGAGGTCTATTATCAGCCGCTGGTGACGGTGGCCGACCGGAGGCCCCTCGGCTTCGAGGCGCTGCTAAGGTGGCGTCATCCGACGCGCGGTCTGCTGTTGCCCGGCGAATTTCTCCATGAGGCCGAAAGCATCGGCCTCATGGTGCCCATCGGCGAGTTCGTCATCCAGAAGGTCTGCCGACAGATCCGCCTCTGGCAGGAAGTTGGGATCGATCCCGGACGCATCGCCATCAATCTCTCGCGCAACAATTTCCAACTGGGAGCCAACATAGCCGGGCTGGCGAGAACCATCCTCGCCGCCGGCATCGATCCCAGGCAGATCGAGTTCGAGGTGTCGGAAACGGTTACGTTCGGCGTGCGCGGCGAGGCCGTCGTCGAGGCGTTGGTGGAGCTTCGTCGCCAGGGATTTTCCATCGCGCTCGATGATTTCGGTACCGGGCACGCCTCCCTCATGCATCTCCGTCGGTTGCCGGTCGATACCATCAAGCTCGATCGGTCGTTCATCGTCGAGATGGTCAACTCAGTCGAGGACCGCGCGCTGGTGCGCGCCGTCGCCGCGCTTGGCCGCGATCTCGGCATCCAGGTCCTTGCCGAGGGCATCGAGACCGAGGAGCAGGCGACGGCGGTGTGGGAACTCGGCTGCGAATGCGGGCAGGGCTATCTGTTCGGCCGTCCGATGGCGGCCGACGCCGCGACGGCCTGGCTTTTGCAGTGCAGGCGCCGCGAGACGAGGTCGTTCAGCGCTGGGGCAGTACGATGACCGTCGGCCTGCCCGGCAGGCTTGCGCGCGAAACCACCAAAGTCGAGCTGGCATTGCGCTGGACGATGAATTCGCGTGCGCCGAGGCGATTGAGAAAGGCGTTCAGCGTCGTCTCGTTGAAGTAGTGCATGGGGATGACCAGCGGCGATTCCAGCGACCGCAGCACCTCGATCATGCCGTCAACATCCAGCGTGTAGCTGCCGTCGACCGGCGCCAGCACGATATCGATGCGGCCGAGCGCCGCAATATCGTCCTCGGTGAGTGTGTGGTGCAGATGGCCGAGATGGGCGATGCACAGATCCGCGGCGCGAAAAATGAAGATCGAATTGCCGTTGCGTGTGGTGCCGCCCTCCCAGTCGCGGGTATTGGTGGCCAGATTGCCGACCCAGAGGTCGCCAACGTCGAGATCGTAGCGCGCCGGCTGGCCGGGCGTGTCGCTCCAGCCTTTCAACACATGTTCAATGCCGGGATCCGGATTGAGCGAGTAGTGCGTCGAGTGCGCCCGGTTCATGGTGGCGACGCGGGGTACGACGTCGGGACGAACATAGTCGTTATAGTCGGTGGCGACCGTGACGCCGCCTGCCGTTTCGATCAGGAAGGTGGAGTGGCCGATATAGTTCAGCGTCACCTCGTCGGAGGCGCCGGCGACGAGCCGGAACAGAGCTTCCTGCGGGGCCGGGGGAAGGCGGAACGCCGCAGGAACGATGCGGGCGGGCGCCTCCGCTACCAGTTTCGGGCACCGATCCGCTTGGGCGAGGGCGGGGATGGCGACACATGTCAAGGCGAGCGCGATCAGGCCCGATTGGATGCGGCGCAGGCACGAGGATGGCGGCATATGGGAAGCTCCCCAGCGTGAGGCTTCCCGGCATGATCGGCCGTGCCGCGCTGCGGCGCGAGTAACGTTCGCTTCAACCCCGGCGAAAATCAACGGATGAAGGAATTGGTCCGCTTTTCCGTGCCGATGGTCGAGGCACTGCCATGGCCGGGCAGAATGGTGACGGAATCTCCCAGCGGCAGCAGCTTCGTCTTGATGCCGGAGATCAACTGGTCGTGGTCGCCATAGGGGAAATCGGTTCGCCCGACGGAACGCTGAAACAGGGTGTCGCCGACAAGGGCGAAGGCATTATCGCGGTTTACCAGCACGACATGACCCGGCGTGTGTCCCGGTACGTGCAGCACCTCGAACAGAAGGCCGCCAATATCGACGCTGTCGCCTTCCTCCAGCCAGCGGTCGGGCGTCACCGCCTTGCCGGGAATTCCGGTGCGCTCCCCAGCGCTGGGCAGGTCGTCGAGTAGGAATTTGTCGCCGATATGCGGGCCTTCCACCGGCACCTTCAACTGCTCGGCGAGATCGGCGGCGCCAGCGGCGTGATCGATATGGCCGTGGGTGAGCACGATCTTTTCCGGTGTCACTTCGAGTTCTTCCAGCGCCGCGAGAATGCGCGGAAGATCCCCGCCGGGATCGATCACGGCGCCGCGCTTGGTCTTTTCATCCCAGACGATGGAGCAGTTCTGCTGATACGGGGTGACGGGGACGACGGCGATCTTGAGCTCAGGCATAACGGCTCCATGCAACGGGTGCGGCGAATGTGGTCGATCATATGCCCGCGGGCAAGGCGTTGCCGCGCTTGTGACCGCGCACGGCCAGTGCTATCCCGCGCGCCATGAGCACCGAGCCCGTCGCCCACATCCGCAACTTTTCCATCGTCGCCCACATCGATCATGGGAAGTCGACTCTCGCCGACCGTCTGATCCAGATCACGGGCGGGCTGTCCGAGCGTGAGATGTCCGATCAGGTGCTCGACAATATGGATATCGAGCGCGAGCGCGGCATCACCATCAAAGCGCAGACGGTGCGGCTGTCCTACAAGGCGAAGGACGGCAAGGACTACGTCCTGAACCTCATCGACACGCCCGGCCATGTCGACTTCGCCTATGAGGTGAACCGGTCGCTGGCCGCCGTCGAGGGCTCCCTGCTGGTGGTCGACGCCTCGCAGGGCGTCGAGGCGCAGACGCTGGCGAACGTCTATCAGGCCATCGACAACAATCACGAGATCGTGCCGGTCCTCAACAAGGTGGACCTCCCCGCCGCCGAGCCGGACAAGGTGAAGGCACAGATCGAGGACGTCATCGGTCTCGACGCCTCCGATTCCGTGCTGATCTCGGCGAAGACCGGCCTTGGCATTCCCGATGTGCTGGAAGCCATCGTCACTCGCCTGCCGCCGCCCAAGGGAGACCGCGAAGCACCGCTCAAGGCGTTGCTGGTCGACAGCTGGTACGATGTTTATCTCGGCGTCGTGGTGCTGGTGCGCATCGTCGATGGTGTGATGAAGAAGGGCATGCGCATCAAGATGATGCGCACGGAAGCCGTGTATGACGTCGACCGCGTCGGCGTGTTCACCCCCAAGCTGACGGCGATGGCCGAACTAGGTCCCGGCGAAATCGGCTTTCTCACCGGCTCGATCAAGGAGGTCGCCGATACCCGCGTCGGCGATACCGTCACCGAGGAGAAGCGCCCGACCGCCGAGGCCCTGCCCGGCTTCAAGCCGGCGCAGCCAGTGGTGTTCTGCGGTCTGTTCCCGGTCGATGCCGCCGACTTCGAGGATCTGCGCGCGGCGATGGGCAAGCTGCGGCTCAACGATGCCTCCTTCTCCTTCGAGATGGAGACCTCGGCGGCGCTCGGCTTCGGCTTCCGGTGCGGCTTCCTCGGCCTCCTGCATCTGGAGATCATCCAGGAGCGGCTGGAGCGCGAGTTCAATCTCGACCTCATCGCCACCGCACCGTCGGTGATCTACGAGATCGAGATGAACGACGGCACGGTGCTCGACCTGCACAACCCGGCCGACATGCCGGACGTGGTGAAGATCAAGCAGATCCGCGAGCCCTGGATCCGGGCGACCATCCTCACCCCGGACGACTATCTCGGCGCGGTGCTGAAGCTGTGCCAGGACCGGCGCGGCAACCAGATCGAGCTCACCTATGTCGGCGCCCGCGCCATGGTGACTTATGACCTGCCGCTCAACGAGGTGGTGTTCGATTTCTACGATAGGCTTAAGTCGATCTCGAAGGGATATGCCTCGTTCGACTACCACATTACAGAGTATCGCGAGGGTGATCTCGTCAAGATGTCCATCCTCGTCAATGCCGAGCCGGTGGATGCATTGTCCATGCTGGTGCATCGCTCGCGCGCCGAATATCGTGGCCGCGCGATGTGCGAGAAGCTGAAAGACCTCATTCCGCAGCACTTGTTCCAGATCCCGATCCAGGCAGCTATCGGTGCCAAGATCATCGCCCGCGAGACAATTCGCGCCCTGCGCAAGGACGTGACCGCCAAATGCTATGGTGGTGATATCACCCGCAAGCGCAAGCTTTTGGAGAAGCAGAAGGAAGGCAAGAAGAAGATGCGCCAGTTCGGTCGCGTCGAAATCCCGCAGGAAGCCTTCATTGCTGCGCTGAAGGTGGACGACTGATCTTCCCCGCTACCCAAGCGCACCAATTCGTGCTGACATGACTGCCTGACGTCAAAAATGACGAGGCGGGGAAATGTACAAGTTCGAGGTCTACAAGGATAAGTCCGGTGAATTCCGGTTCCGGTTCAAGGCGTCCAATGGCGAAAGCATGTTTTCGTCGGAGGCCTACAAGGCCAAGGCGTCGGCGCTGAGCGCCATCGAATCGATCAAGAAGAACGCCCCCGGCGCGACTGTGGTCGATCTGACCAAGGTGGATGTCTGATGTAGCAGCCCGTACGGCAAGAAATATCATGCCGTACGGGCCGACTTCTCTGATTTTATGGGATTGGCCGGTGTTGTACCGTGCCGCTCTTCGGTTCTTGGCGGTGATTGCTCTCGTTTCTATTGATTGAGCCTCGCGTGGCGAGCCCTCTAATCATTCGCTGATCTTCGGGGCGGCCGAGCCATGCGGCTGCGGGCAGCCGTGGCTCGCGATTGTTTTCCAGTCCCATGCGCTGTGGGCGCATATGTGTGTGCCTGACGACAAGCGCTCCAAGCCGGACCGGTGTGGTGTACGATCAGGCCAGGCTGGCCAAAAGACCGGCCGCGCGGGGAGGAAAGGCCGGATGGCGTCGCGCCGGCACATTATGCAATCCTGCTTGCGACAGAAGCTCGATTGGCGAGACGAACTCAGCAATGGCCACTATCGATCCGGCCGATCTCGGCGTCTTCCTCGCCATTGCGCGGCATGGCAGCTTCCGCCGGGCGGCGGCCGAGCTGGGAGTGACACCTTCCGCCCTCAGCCATTCGATGCGCCTCCTTGAGGAGCGGCTCGGGGTGCGGCTGTTCAATCGCACCACCCGCAGCGTGGCGCTGACCGAGGCAGGCGGGCGGCTGTTCGGCCGGGTGAACCCCGCCTTCCGCGATATCCACGACGCCATCGACGAACTGAACATCTTTCGCGATCGGCCGTTCGGCACGCTGCGCCTCAACGCGCCGCGGCTCTGCGCACGGCTGGTGCTGATGCCGCTGCTGACGCGGTTCATGGCGGCCTATCCCGATATCCGGGTGGAGCTGGCGGTCAGCGACGCCCTGGTCGATATCGTGACGGATGGCTTCGATGCCGGCATACGCTTCGGCGAGAACATCGCCGCCGACATGCTCACCGTGCCGATCGGACCGCGCCATGCCTTCGCGGTGGTCGGCTCGCCCGGCTATTTCGCCCGCCATGGCAGGCCGCAGGATCCGCGCGAATTGCGGGACAAGCCGTGCATCCGCTTTCGTTTCCTCGGCGGCGGCCTCTACGCGTGGGAATTCGAGCGCGGCGGCGAAGAGGTCTCGGTCGAGGTGGACGGCCCGCTGACCCTGAGCGAACAGGACCTGATGCTGGAGGCGGCACTCGACGGCGCCGGCATGGCCTATCTGTTCGAGGCGCAGGCGCGCGCCCATCTCGCCAGCGGGGCGCTCATCCGGGTGCTGGAGGACTGGTGCCCGCATTATCCAGGCTTCTACCTCTATTACCCGAGCCGGCGGCAGATGCCGGCGCCGCTGCGCAGTTTCATCGACTATTCGCGCGGGGCGGAATCCTCGCGCGAATAGAGCCCCGCGCGGCGGGCAGATCCTGCCGCGCGGCCCGGCGGGCTCAGGCGACGGCCTGGTCGTCATGGTCGGTCGAGACGGCGAGGGCACGCCACTCGGCGAGCTCGCCCTCGACGAAGGCATGCTTGTCTTCGATCCGGGCCACCGCGTCGCTGCCGAGCGGCAGGCGCAGCGGCTTCTTCTCGGCGTTGGCGAGGACAAGGAAGGCCTTGGCGAGCTTGACCGGATCGCCGGGCTGGGCGTGATTGACGCGGGCGGCGAAGCTGCGCATGGCGCCGACGGTCTCGTGATAGTCGCCGATCTCGATCCCGGTCTTCACCAGCGAGCGCTCGTCGAGGAAATCGGTGCGGAAGAAGCCGGGCTCCACCACCGTCACTGCGATGCCAAGCGGGGCGAGTTCCTGCGACAGCGCTTCCGACAGGCCTTCGACGGCGAATTTGGTGGCGCCATAGACACCCCAGCCGTGATAGGCGCCGTAACCGCCGAGCGAGGAGATGTTGACGACATGCCCGGCGCGCTGGCGGCGCATGTGTGGCAGCACGGCGCGGGTGACGTTGAGCAGGCCGAACACGTTCGTGCGGAAAACCCGCTCGACTTCCGAGACGCTGGATTCCTCCACCGCGCCGAGCAGACCGAAGCCGGCATTGTTGACCAGCGTATCGATGCGGCCGAACTGCTTCACCGCCGCACCGGCGGCCTCGAAGGCCTGGCCCTCGTCATTGACGTCGAGCGCGACGGCCAGCAGGCGGGGATGCTCGCCGAGCGTATCGATGACGGTGCGCGGGTCGCGGGCCGTGGCGACGACATTGTCACCGGCGGCGAGAGCCTCGCGGGCGATGAGGGCGCCGAAGCCGCGCGAGGCGCCGGTGATGAACCATGTACGCATGACGATCTCCATCTGTCTGGAGCTCCGCAGCGCGGCGCCGTGTTGATGGAGAGACGCTACTTGGCTCGTTCAGGTGAAATAATCCGCTATTATTTTGATGTGATAGTGAGGGTAGCTCATCAATAAACGTGGCTATGCGGGAAGGCAGTCGATGCCGCCACATTCACTCGCTTTCCGTGGCTGCCGGCGGGGTGAACGCCGCTGCGTAAAGAGAAGCTAGCTGCGTTTTGATCGCCCGGTCGCTCGCGCGCGGCGTGGCGGCTGCTATGGTCGCGCCCGTCTGGCGGGGCAGGAGGAGCCGATCCGTAGGCGGCAGGCGCGGTGTCAAACGTTTGACGCACGGATCGAGCACAAAGAGTTTGCATGGAACACATCATCGGGCAGATCGGCGTCCTCATCGAGACGCATCAATCCTACGCCCTTCTCGTCGCGGGCATCGTCGCCTTTGGCGAATCCCTGGCCATTGTCGGCCTGTTCATTCCGGCAACCGCACTGATGATGGTGATCGGCGGGCTGATGGGCTCGGGGCTCGTCGAGCCGTTGCCGATCCTGGCCGGCTCGATCATCGGTGCCATCCTCGGCGATGCCGTCTCCTATATGCTGGGGCGCCGCGTCGGCCGGGGCCTCGTCTATAAATGGCCGCTCGCCCAATACCGGCCGAGCGTGGCGCGGGCGCGGCTGTTCTTCCGGCGCTATGGATTCGCCTCGGTGTTCTTCGGCCGCTTCCTCGGCCCCGTCCGCTCGACCATCCCGCTCGTCGCCGGCATGATGGCGATGAAGCACCGGCAGTTTCAGCTCGCCAATGTCACCTCCGCCTTCGCCTGGGCCGGGCTGATGCTGTCGCCCGGCTGGCTTGCCGGGCATGCGGCCTCGAGCCTGGGCAGCTTCGGCAGCGTGGAATGGCTGGCGGTGATGGGCACGCTGACGGTGGCGTTCCTGGTGGTGACGTCGGTCATCCTTCACAAGGTCGCGAAGCCGGCGCCGCGCCGGCGGCGGGCGGCGCTGCCCCAGCGCAGCGAGAGCTGACGCAGCGGTGCGCGGCCTTTGCCGGCGGCGGCGGCGCCCTGCGCCGGCCTGCGGGACCCCCGCCGGCACCGCGCCCCCGGCAAGGCGATACCAATGTTCCCCTGCCGCCGCTTGCGGCTGCGACTTCGCCGCATAGCTATAAGGCTCGCGCCCGCGCGCACCGGCATCGGGGAATACATGGCATGAGCACACGCAAGCAGCTTCATCTCGGCGCTTTCATGCGGCCGGTGAGCCTCCACACCGGCGCCTGGCGCTACCCCGGGGCCTGGCCGGACGCCAATTTCAACCTCGGCCATATCGTCCGGCTGGCGCAGAAGCTGGAGGAGGGCAAGTTCGACGCCTTCTTCATGGCCGACCACCTCGCGGTGCTGAACATGCCGGTGGAAGCGCTCAAGCGCAGCCACACCGTGACCTCCTTCGAGCCATTCACCCTGCTTTCGGCGCTGGCGATGGTGACCTCGCGGATCGGGCTGGTGGCGACTGCCTCGACCACTTTCGAGGAACCCTACCATATCGCCCGTCGTTTCGCTTCGCTCGACCATATCAGCGGCGGCCGCGCCGGCTGGAATATCGTCACCACCTCCAACCCCGACGCGGCGCTGAATTTCGGCCTCGACGACCATATGGAGCATGACGAGCGCTATGTCCGCGCCCGCGAGTTCTACGACACCGTCACCGGGCTGTGGGACAGCTTCGCCGACGACGCCTTTCCGCGCGATCCGGCGAGCGGCCTGTTCTTCGATCCCTCGCGGCTGCATGTGCTGGACCACAAGGGCCCCTATTTCTCGGTACGCGGGCCGCTCAACATCGCCCGGCCGGTGCAGGGCTGGCCGGTGATCGTGCAGGCCGGCGCCTCCGAGCCGGGGCGCCAGCTTGCCGCCGAGACCGCGGAGGCGATCTTCGCCGCCGCGCCCGACCTTGCCGCCGGCCGCGCCTTCTATGCCGACGTGAAGGGCCGGCTCGACCGGCTCGGCCGACCGCGCGACCATCTCAAGATCCTGCCGGGCGCTTTCGTGGTGGTGGGCGACAGCGTCGAGGAGGCTCGCGCCAAGCGGGCGAAGCTCGACAGCCTGGTGCATTACGACAGCGCCATCGCCTCGCTGTCCATCGCGCTCGGCCACGACGCCTCGCGCTTCGACCCGGACGGGCCGCTGCCCGACGTGCCAGAGACCAATGCCAGCCGCAGCGCCCGCGAGCGGGTGATCGAGATGGCCCGGCGCGAGAACCTTACCGTGCGCCAGCTGGCCCAGCGGCTCGGCGGCTATGCCGGCCTCGCTTTCGTCGGCACGGCGCAGACCATCGCCGACGAGATGGAGGAGTGGCTGGAGACCGAGGGCTCGGACGGCTTCAACATCACCTTCCCGTTCCTGCCGGCGGGGCTGGACGACTTCGTCGACAAGGTGGTGCCGGAACTGCAGCGGCGCGGCATCTATCGTCGCGACTATGAGGGCACGACGCTGCGCGAACATCTCGGCCTGCCGCGGCCGGAAAACCGGTTCTTCCCGGCCCGCGAGGCGGTCGCGGGTTGACCGGGGCCGTCCGCGGCGGCCTCGGCCAGCGGTTCGGTATCGGGCCGGGGCGTGATGATCGGCAACGGCGACATCCGGTTTCCGGGCGCCGGTGAAGACGGCACGATCGCCAGTATCGCGGGCCATAGGTGACCCGCCTTGCCGGGAGGCGGACGCAGGCAACGGTCCTGGCCGCCCTTTCGCCCGGGGCGCGGCGGTCCGCTCGGCAACGCCGCTGCCTGGCTGTTGCCCGTGTTGAACCCGGCGCGCGGCCCGATGGGGAGCGCGCCGGGTCCCGTTCGCTGCGGCAGGCTCAGGCCGCCGCTTCCGCGCGCGCCGTCGCGGCCTCGGCCGGCTCCAGCGCGTTGGCGATCGCCTCGTCCACCCGCTCCAGCCAGACGAATTCCAGCCGGTCGCGCACATCCTGAGGAATGTCCTCATAGTCGCGCCGGTTGCGGGCGGGCAGCATGACGCGGGTGAGGCCGGCGCGCGCGGCGGCGACCACCTTCTCCTTGATGCCGCCGACCGGCAGCACGAGGCCGCGCAGCGAGATCTCGCCGGTCATCGCCGTGTCCTTGCGCACCGTGCGGTTCGACAGCAGCGAGACGAGGGCGGTGAACATCGCCACGCCGGCGCTCGGCCCGTCCTTGGGGGTCGCCCCGGCCGGGACGTGGACATGCACGTCGTTGGACGCGAACACCGCCGGGTCGATGCCGAACTCGGCGGCGCGGCTCTTGACCAGGCTCATCGCCGCCTGCGCGCTCTCCTTCATCACGTCGCCGAGCTGGCCGGTGAGGATCAGCCCGCCGCGGCCGGGGATCCGGGTCGCCTCGATGAACAGGATGTCGCCGCCGACCGGCGTCCAGGCAAGGCCGGTGGCCACGCCGGGCACGCTGACGCGCAGCGCCACCTCGTCCTCGAAGATCGGCGGGCCGAGCAGTTCCGGCAGGTCCGCCAGGCCGATATGCGCCTTCGACACGCTGCCCTCGGCGATGCCGACGGCGACGCGGCGGATGGCGCGGCCGACCTCGCGCTCGAGATTGCGCACGCCGGCCTCCCGCGTATAGGCGCGGATCATGCCGCCAAGCGCCGCATCGTCGATCTCGACCTGCTCGGGCGTCACCCCGTTCGCCTCCAACTGGCGGCGAACGAGATAGCGGCGGGCGATCTGCAGCTTCTCCTGGTCCGTGTAGCCGGACAGGGTGATGATCTCCATGCGGTCGCGCAGCGGCCCCGGAATGGTGTCGAGCATGTTGGCGGTGGCGATGAACACCACCCGCGACAGATCGAACGGCATGCCGAGATAATTGTCGCGGAAGGTGCCGTTCTGCTCGGGATCGAGCACTTCCAGCATGGCGGCCGACGGATCGCCCTGGATGCCCGAGCCCATCTTGTCGATTTCGTCCAGCATCATCACGCAGTCGCGGGTGCCCGCCTTGCGGATGCCCTGGATGATGTTGCCCGGCAGCGCGCCGACATAGGTGCGCCGGTGGCCGCGGATCTCCGCCTCGTCATGCACGCCGCCGAGGGAGACGCGCACGAATTTGCGGCCCATGGCGCGGGCGATCGACTGGCCGAGCGAGGTCTTGCCGACGCCCGGAGGGCCGGCGAAGCACAGGATCGGCGCCTTGCCGTTCGGCGCCAGCTTGCGCACGGCGAGATATTCGACAATGCGGCGCTTGATCTTGTCGAGGCCGAAATGGTCCTCGTCGAGGATCTTGCGCGCCTCGGCGATGTCGATCGCCTTTTCCTCCGGCAGCTTCCAGGGCAGGGCGATCAGCCAATCGAGATAGGTGCGGATCATGCCGTATTCGGCGCTGGCGTCCTGCATGCGGCGCAGCCGGCCCAGCTCCTTGCGGGCCATCTGATCCACATCCTCCGGCATACCGGCATCGGTGATCGCCTTTTCGAGATCGGCGATCTCCTGCGCGTTGCCATTGTCCTCGCCGAGCTGCTTCTGGATCGCCGCCATCTGCTCGCGCAGCAGCACCTCGCGCTGGCGCTCATCCAGCGACGCCTTGGTCTGGCGGCCGATCTCCTGCGACAGGCGCAGCACTTCGATGCGCTGGGCCAGCAGCCGCACCACCCGGTCGACGCGGGTGGCGATGTCGCTGGTTTCCAGCAGTTCCTGCTTCTCGTCGGGTCCGATGTCGAGATAGGCGGCGACCATATCGGCCAGCGCGCCGGGCTCGCTCGCGCCGCGAACCGCCGCCACCAGCTCGGCCGGCGTCTGCGGCAGCAGCTCCAGCGCCTCGATGGCCTGGCCCTGCAGGTGGACGAAACGCGCCTCCATCTGCGGCGTGTGCTCCGCCGCCTCCTCGATCCGCTGCACCTGTGCGGTGATGAAGGGCTTCTCGCGCACGAAACGGTCGATGCGGAAGCGCTGCTCGCCCTGCACCACGATGTGGTGCGTGCCATCCGGCGCGGTGACGAAGCGCAGGATGTTGGCGACCACACCGGTGCGGTGCAGGTCGTGCGGGCCGGGCTCCTCCAGCGCGGCGTCGCGCTGCATGACGATGCCGACCGGACGGCCCTCGCGCACCGCCTGCTGGGCGGCGGCGACCGAGGCCGGACGGGTGACGGCGAGCGGCAGGACGACGCCGGGGAACAGCACGAAGCCGCGCACCGGCAGCAGGATCAACGGTTGCTCGCCGGCTTCAGCACCGGCAGCGGCGCCGGCCTCGGCGGCATGGACCGGGCGTGCATTCAGAAAAACGGGATGTGTCATGTAAAATCCCCTCAGGCCAGCTTGCGCAGCGCGACGACGAGGCAGCCATTGACCATGCGGGGTCGGGCAACCTCATAGCGGCCGGGCGGCAGCGAGATTTGCCGCTCGAAGCGGCCTTGCGGCAGTTCGAGGCGATGAATGGTGGCGGTGCGCAGCTCCGGCGGCAGCAACCGGTCACCGGAAAGCACCAGCGTGCCGGAGGTGATCGTTACCTGGATACGGTCGGGGTCGACGCCCGGCAGCGCCGCGAAGACGAGCAACTCATGCTCGGTCTCGATGAGGTCGACCGGCGGCTCCCAATGGACCGCCCGACCGCGCTGGGGTGCCGGAGACGGCTGGAACATCTGCCCGCGCAGGCGCTCGGCGCGCGACACCATGGCGAGCGCCTCGGACCACATCCACAGCCGCGGATCTGAATTTCGCATGAAGGCCTCCAAGCGGCTCCCTGGGGAACCGTGCATCGCGCATATGGGAAGGCGTTTCCCATCTGCCAACTGCCCGGCGGGCGGGGCGGATTACCGGCGCCGGGCAAACCGGCAAGGCGCATAGGGCGTGAGGACAGGGAGAGCAGATAGCGCGGAGGGCGCCGTCGAACAGGGGAAGCGAAGCCGGCGCGCGTGGCGACGGCAGGCCAGGCACGGGGAGGTTGGAGGCATGCCCCATGCCCGGGTCGGCGCGAATGGAAGCCAGTGGCAGCTACCTACGCGGCTACCTACGCTGCGTCGGGCGGAGCGACCGCAAGGCTCGCCTCCGCCATGGCATGCCGGCGCATTTGTGAAACGCCCGCGCCGGGTGTGCATGCTTCCTATCTCGCCACGGGCGAAGATGCGTCTCGTCGCGAACAGCAACGCGCGGATCCCCGGCTCCGCGTTCTCCATCCGCATCCGCGATGGAGCCGGCCGCGGCGGCCGCTCCATCGCGGATGCGGTCACGCGCCTTTCAGCCGATCCGGGTCGATCGGCAGCTGCCGCAGGCGCTGGCCGGTGGCGGCGAACACCGCATTGACCACCGCGGGGGCGACTCCCGAGGTCGAGGGCTCGCCGATACCGCCGGGGGCCTCGCGGCTCTCGACGATATGCACCTCGATCGTCGGCATCTCCTCGATACGCAATGCCTGGTAACTGTCGAAATTGCTCTGTTCGACCCGCCCGTCCTTCAGCGTGATCTCGCCATAAAGCGCCGCCGACAGGCCGTAGACGATGCCGCCCTGCACCTGCGCCTTCACCGTGTCCGGGTTGATCACCACGCCGCAATCCACCGCGCAGACGATGCGGGACACCTTCACCGCGCCGTCCTTGCCGATCTCCACCTCGGCGACCTGCGCCATATAGGTGCCGAAGCCGAGCAGCAGCGACACGCCGCGCCCGCTGCGCGCGGGCAGCGCACCGCTCCAGCCGGCCTTCTCCGCCGCTAGATCGAGCACGCCGCGCGCCCGCGCATCGTTCGCCAGCAACTCGCGGCGAAACGCGACAGGGTCGGCCTTGGCCTCGACGGCGAGCTCGTCCACGAAGCCTTCGACCACGAAAGCATTGTGGGTGATGCCGACGCCGCGCCACCAGCCGGTTTCCAGGCCTTGCGGCAGGATGTGCCGGACATAGTCGACATGCAGGTTGGCGAAGCCATAGGGGCCGGCGGCCCCGTCCACCGCATCGAAGTCGAGGCCGTTGGTGAAGGCTTGCGGCAGCCAGCGCGCCACGATGGAGGAACCGACCACGCGGTGGCGGAAGCTCGTCACCTTGCCCTGCGCGTCGAGGCCGGCAGCGAACTGGTCGTAATAATAGGGGCGGTAGATATCGTGCTGGATGTCCTCCTCGCGCGTCCACACCACCTTGACCGGGCCGTCGACCTGCTTGGCGATCTTCACCGCCTGGGTGACGCTGTCGATCTCGAGGCGCCGGCCGAAGCCGCCGCCGAGCAGGTGGTTATGCACCGTCACCTTCTCGCGCGGCAGGCCCGTGACCTCGGCGGCGGTCGCCTGCGCCCGGCTCAGCACCTGCGAGCCGACCCACACCTCGCAGGCATCGGAACGGACATGCACGGTGCAGTTCAGCGGCTCCATGGTGGTGTGGGCGAGCAACGGCATCTGGTACGTCGCCTTCACGGTCCGGGCGGCGGCGCGTTCGGCGGCATCGACGTCGCCGACCTTCTTGTCGTCGACCCCCGGCCCGGTGGCGGCCAGCGCTTCCATCTGACGCACGATCTCCTCGGTGGAGAGCGTGGCGTTCGGCCCCTCGTCCCACTCGATCGTCAGCGCCGCCAGACCCTTCTTGGCGGCGCCCATGTGATCGGCGACCACGGCGACGGCGTCGTCGAGCCTGACGATCTGCCGCACGCCTTTCACCGCCCGCGCCTGGGTGTCGTCGACGCTCTTCAGCTTGCCGCCGAACACCGGACAGGCGGCGACGGTGGCGATCTTGAGCCCCGGCAGCCTGACGTCGATGCCATAGATGGCGGTGCCGTCGACCTTGCCGGCGGCGTCGAGGCGCTTGGCCGGGGTGCCGATCAGGGTGAACTTGTCCACCGGCTTCAGTGCGACGTCCTTCGGCACCGGCAGCGCCGCCGCCTTCTCGGCGAGCGAACCAAAGCTCGCCTGCCGTCCCGAGGCGGGATGGAGGACGATCCCGTGCGCGGCATCGCAGGCGGCCGGATCGACCCCCCACATCTGCGCCGCCGCCGCCACCAGCATGGTGCGCGCGCTGGCACCGGCCTTGCGCAGCGGCTCATAGAAGCCGCGGATCGAGGTGGAGCCGCCGGTAACCTGGAAGCCGATCGCCGGGTTGCCGTAGAGCTTGTCTTCCGGCGGCGCGTGTTCCAGCCGCACCTGCGACAGGTCGATCTGCAACTCCTCGGCGATCAGCATCGGCAGCGAGGTGTAGGTGCCCTGACCCATCTCGACCTGCGGCATGACGAGGGTGACGGCGCCGTCCGTGCCGATGCGGATGAAGGCGTCCGGGGCGAACGGGCCGTCGGCCGCCAAGGCCTCGCCGCCAAATTTCGGCAGGCCGACCGAGAGGAGGAGGCCGCCGCCGGCGGCAAGGCCGGCGACGAGAAGGCTGCGGCGCGTCAGGCCGGTGCCCGGTACCCGGGTCGAATCCGGCATTTCGGCTGATGTGCCGGCGGGAGCGAGAGCATTCAGCATGGCCGCCTCACTTGGTTTCGCCGGCAAGCGACGCCGCGGCGACCTTCACCGCCTCGCGGATGCGGGCATAGGTGCCGCAGCGGCAGATGTTGCCGGACATGGCGCTGTCGATGTCGTCGTCGGTCGGCGACCTGGTGTCGGCGATCAGCGCGGCCGCCGACATGATCTGGCCGGACTGGCAGTAGCCGCACTGGACCACGTCGAGGTCGAGCCAGGCCTGCTGGACATGGCGTCCCGCCGGGACGGTGCCGATCGCCTCGATGGTGGTGATGGCGGACTCGCCGACACTGTCCACGGTGGTGACGCAGGAACGCACCGGCGCACCATCCAGATGCACGGTGCAGGCGCCGCACAGGGCGGCGCCACAGCCGAATTTCGTGCCGGTCATGCCGAGCACATCGCGTATTACCCAGAGCAGAGGCGTGTCGTCGTCGACATCGACCTCATGGCTCGTGCCGTTGATCTTCAGGACAAATGACATTGACGCCTCGCATCATCCAGTCGTCCCGCACGGATGCTCGCGATACCGCCAACAAAACAAACCGTCGACTTGGCCGAACGCTGGCTCCGCGGGAGCTACACAAATTCAGCATATACGACGCGATAAGGCCCCCGATCACAAATTAGCGTAAGTCTAAACTGACGCAACCAAAGGATGGTCGGCGCAAACCGAGATATGGCTTGATCGGCGGGGCTCGACCCGCCCGCACGCCGTGGACGGCGCATGTACCCGGGACCGCCGGTGCGGCAACCCGCCGGGCCGGGCCGGGGCGGACGTGCGGAATTCCCGGCGGACTCCGGCCCCTGAACCAGTCGGCCACGCCATATGGCCGACTGGACCGCAACGGGCGGCACGAGCCGCGGCTGCAATACATCAACGGGTTGGAAGATAGAGCTGCCCGCCCTCGCGATATTTCTCCGCCATCGCTGCCATGCCCTCCCTCTGCGCTTCCGCCCGAATGTCGTGGGAGATGCGCATCGAGCAGAATTTCGGCCCGCACATCGAGCAGAAATGCGCCACCTTGTGCGCCTCCTTCGGCAATGTCTCGTCGTGGAAGGCGCGCGCGGTCTCCGGGTCGAGCGACAGGTTGAACTGATCCTCCCAGCGGAACTCGAAACGCGCACGCGAGAGCGCGTCGTCACGGATCCGCGCGGCCGGATGCCCCTTGGCGAGATCGGCCGCGTGCGCGGCGATCTTGTAGGTGATCACCCCGGTCTTCACGTCGTCGCGGTCCGGCAGGCCGAGATGCTCTTTCGGCGTGACGTAGCAGAGCATGGCGGTGCCGAACCAGCCGATCATCGCCGCGCCGATGCCGGAGGTGATGTGGTCGTAGCCCGGCGCGATGTCGGTGGTCAGTGGCCCGAGCGTGTAAAACGGCGCCTCGCCGCAGACCGCCAGTTGTTTTTCCATGTTGGCCTTGATCTTGTGCATCGGCACATGGCCGGGGCCCTCGATCATCACCTGGCAGTCGTTGGCCCAGGCGACCTGGGTCAGCTCGCCCAAAGTCTCCAGCTCGGCGAACTGCGCCGCGTCATTGGCATCGGCGATCGAGCCGGGCCGCAGCCCGTCGCCCAGCGAGAACGACACGTCATAGGCGCGGCAGATCTCGCAGATCTCCTCGAAGTGCTCATAGAGGAAGCTCTCGCGGTGATGGGCGAGGCACCACTTCGCCATGATCGAGCCGCCGCGGGAGACGATGCCGGTCACGCGGCCGACGGTGAGCGGGATATAGGGCAGCCGCACCCCGGCATGGATGGTGAAATAGTCCACGCCCTGCTCGGCCTGCTCGATCAGCGTGTCGCGGAACACCTCCCAGGTGAGATCCTCGGCGATGCCGCCGACCTTCTCCAGCGCCTGGTAGAGCGGCACGGTGCCGATGGGCACTGGCGCATTGCGCAGGATCCAGTCGCGGATGTTGTGGATGTTGCGGCCCGTCGAAAGGTCCATCACCGTGTCGGCGCCCCAGCGGATCGCCCACACCATCTTCTCCACCTCCTCCGCCATAGACGAGGTGACGGCGGAATTGCCGATATTGGCGTTGATCTTGACCAGGAAGTTGCGTCCGATCGCCATCGGTTCGCTCTCGGGGTGGTTGACGTTGGCAGGAATGATCGCGCGCCCGCGCGCCACCTCGTCACGGACGAATTCGGGTGTGACGAAATCCGGCACCGCCGCGCCGAAGCTCTCGCCGTCGCGCTCGCATGCCGCACGCACTGCGTCACGGCCGAGATTTTCGCGGATGGCGACGAACTCCATTTCCGGGGTCACGATGCCGGCGCGGGCATAGGCGAGCTGCGTCACCGCCCGCCCGCCGGTTGCCTTCAGCGGCCGGTGCCGCACCGGAAAGGGCGGGGTGAGACGTTCGTCGCTGACGAACCCGTTATCCTCCGGCCGGACCGCCCGCCCCTCATAGGCGGCGACGTCGCCGCGCGCCTCGATCCAGCCGGCGCGCAGGCGCGGCAGCCCCCCGTCGATGGCGATCCGCGCGGCGGGATCGGTATAGGGACCGGAGGCGTCGTAGACCGTCACCGGCGGCTCGCCGGCGCTGGGATGCAGGGCGATCTCGCGCATCGGCACCCGCAGGGACGGATGCAGCGTGCCCGGCTTGAACACCTTCGTCGAGGCCGGCAGCGGGCCGGTGGTGACGAGAGGCGACGCGATGGTCAAGGTCTTGGTGTTGTTGAAGATCGTCATGGGTCGAGGCTCCTCGCAGCGTGCATGGAGACCCAGATCTGACGGGAATGATGATGGAGGACCCCCTTCGTTGAGAAAGGGAAACCGGCCGCGCTCGCCGCGACGCATCCGCACCGTCCCTACGCCAGTATGAACTGGATCAGGTTCAACGGGTCACTGCGCCGCAACAGCCGCGAGGGCCGCACCCAGCAGTATCTCAGCCCCTTGTCGGGACCCCCCTGGTGAATGTCCGGGAGGGTGCCCCCTTCGTTTCCGCCTGTCAATCGAGCGCGAGAGGCGGTCGGCGGCGCCTGTCACCGAGACGATGGCGCTCGCCTTCGGCATGCCGATGGTCTTTGCCGGCCGGCGGAATGACGAGCGGACCGCCTGCGGCAGGATCACCGTCGACAAGGTTGGCACCGGCTGGAGGCCGGGGACGCGCGCGGCTTCGCGCTGCCGCCGGCCTACCGGCACCTTGGTGCGGCGGCGGTCGGCGGCATGGGGCGGGCGACTGTCCTCGAGACCTCGACCGAGCCGGGCGCCGGTCACAAAAGCTTGCGTCGCCGTTCTCCATCTTGCCGGCAAGGCGAACGGCGACCAACGTGCTGCACGCCTTCCTCTACGTCCGGACCGCCATGGACCCGCTCTCCGACCTCCTTTCCCTGCTCGAGCCCCATGCCTATGTCTCTTCCGGCTTCGCGGCCGGCGGCGACTGGGGCGTGGAGTTCGGCGACCAGAGCACGCTCATCAAGTGCTACGCCGTCGTGTCCGGGGGCTGCTGGCTCGCCGTCGATGGGGTGAGCGAGCCGGTGCGTCTGGAGGCGGGCGAGTGCTTCGTGTTGCCGAGGGGGCGGCCGTTCCGAATGGGCAGCGACCTCGGCCTTCCCGCCATTCCCTCCGGCCAGATCTTCCCGCCCGCCCGGCACGGTGGGGTGGTGACGCTCAATGGCGGCGACGGGTTCGCGCTCGTCGGCAGCCGCTTTGGCGTCCGCGGCAACCATGCCGACATGCTTTTGGGACTGCTGCCGCCGATCGTCCATATCGCCGGGCAGGCGGGACAGGCGGCGTTGCGTTGGGCGGTCGAGGAGATGATGAAGGAACTGCGCGAGCGGCAAGCCGGCAACGAGCTCATCCTCCAGCATCTCGCCCAGATGATGCTGGTGCAGGCGCTGCGGATACATCTGGAAGCCGGTGCCGGCGTCGGTTGGCTGTTCGCGCTGGCCGACAGGCAGCTGGGTGCGGCGATCCGCGCGATCCATGCCGCGCCCGCTCATGGCTGGACCTTGAAGGAACTTGCCGACCGGGCCGGCATGTCGCGATCGACCTTCGCGCTTCGCTTCCGCGAGAGCGTGGGCGAGCCGCCCATGCAGTATGTGGCGCGCTGGCGGATGCTGCTGGCCAGCCACCGGCTGGAGAACGGCAGCGACCCGGTCGGGGTGATCGCGCTGGCGGTGGGTTATGAATCGGAAAGCGCGTTCAGTACCGCCTTCAAGCGGTTCATGGGGTGCTCGCCCCGTCATTACGGGCGGACGGCACCGGCCGGCGCCCGGCTGGCGGAGTAGTTCCGTCCGGCGGGTGCACGGCCGAGCGCGACCAGCGTGGGAACATCCTCTGTTCGCCTTCCGCGATCGTCGCGAGGATGGCCGCCGCGGCAGTTCGGCGCTCTTCGCGCCGTGAAACAGCCCCGCCGGCCGGCCCGCCCCCGAATGAACGAGGCTGCGCTCGCCGGCGCCGCCGCGAAGAGCTCAGCCGGCGAGCGCAGCCTTCACCCGGTCGGGAAGGAACGGGTAGTGACGCAGCCGCACGCCGCCGGTGAGCCGGGCCA
Organism: Ancylobacter sp. 3268; assembly: GCF_031456575.1. Taxonomy (NCBI): domain Bacteria; kingdom Pseudomonadati; phylum Pseudomonadota; class Alphaproteobacteria; order Hyphomicrobiales; family Xanthobacteraceae; genus Ancylobacter; species Ancylobacter sp. 3268. The sequence continues at coordinate 21,740 of NZ_JAVDUX010000015.1, read as the reverse complement.
CGGCGTTGGCGATGGCCGGCCCGATCGGCGGGAGGCCGACCTCGCCGATGCCCGCCGGCTTGTTCTCCGGGGTGGGCGTCACCGTGACATGGATGCGCGGCATCTCCGACATGCGCAGGACGCGGTAGGTATCGAAGTTGGCTTCCTGGACTTCGCCGGCCACGATGTTGATCTGCTCGTAAAGCGCGTGGCTGGCGCCGAAGACGATCGCGCCGGCGATCTGTGCCTCGATGTTGCGCGGCTGGATGGCGACGCCGGGATCGACCACGCACCACACCTCGTGCAGCCGGATTTCGCCGCTCTCCCTGTTCAGGGACACTTCGACCACCTCGGCGCAATGGGCGCCGAAGGCATCGGTATAGGCGAGGCCCAGTGCTCGCCCCTCGCGCGGTCGCGGCCACTCGGCCAGCGCGGCCACCGTCTCGATCACCTTCTGCGCCCGGGGCTGGCCGCTCAGCAGTTGCAGCCGGAACGCCACCGGATCGACGCCGCTGGCGGCCGCCACTTCGTCGAGGGTGCATTCGACGCCGAAATTGTTCTGGCCGTAGCCGACGCCGCGCCAGAAGCCGACATCGCGCCCATTGTCCTGGCGGATGAACTCCACCAGATGGGCGGGAACGCGGTAGTTGAAGATCGTGCCGTCGGTGACAACGGTATCGAGCCCGCCCTCGCTCTCGAACATCTGCGGCAAGGTGCGGGCGAAGATGGAATCGGCCACCACGCGATGACGCCAGCCGACCACGGCGCCGGACGCGTCGAGGCCCACCTCGACATGTTGAGCGGCGAGGGGACGATACTTGCCGTGCCGGACATCGTCCTCGCGGCTCCAGACCATCTTGACCGGGCGCCCCTCGACCTCCCTGGCGAGCAGCACCGCGTCGGTGATGAAATCGTCCTCGGCACGCCGGCCGAACCCGCCGCCGAGGAGCGTGGTATGCACCGTCACCTTCTCCGGTGTGGTGCCGGCGGCGATGGCTGCGAAGCGCTGCGTCGCCGTCGGTCCTTGCGTCGGCGCCCACAGTTCGACCGTATCGCCGGACACGCGCGCCGTGGCGTTCATCGGCTCCATGGTGGCATGATGGACATGGTCGGTGAGATAGTCCGCGACGATCACGCGGGCGGCACCGGCAATGGCGGCAGGCGCATCGCCTTCCGCGCGCGCCGTCACGCCGGTTCGGGAAAGGTCACGGCCGATGTCGTGGTAGATCGCGGCAAGGGCGGCACTGTCATAGCGGCGGACCCGCGACGTGGTGCTCCAGGTGACGACGAGCGCTTCCTTCGCCCGGCGCACCGCATCGGTGCTCTCGCCGATGATGCCGACGCCATAGGGCAGGGCCACGATCCGGGAGACACCCTTCACCGTCCGCGCCGCGCTGTCGTCGATCCGCTCCGGCCGCTCGCCCGGCACGGGCGGGCGCAGCACGGCGCCGTGAAGCAGGTCGGGCAGGTCGACGTCGATACCGAACCGCGCCGAGCCGTCGACCTTGGAGGGCACGTCGACCCGGTCCACCTCGTGGCGGCCAATATAACGCCATGCCGCGGCCGGCTTGAGGTCGGCCTCGCTCGCCCGCGGCAGCGGATCGGGCAGCATTCCCGACGCCGCGATCTGTCCATAGGAGAGAGAGCGCCCGCTGCCGGCATGCACAACCCGGCCGGGTTCCGTCGCAAGTTCGCCCACGGTCACGCCGAGCTGCGTGGCGGCCGCGGCCAGAAGAACCTTGCGGGTCTGGGCGCCGGCGAGGCGCAGCAACTGGTAATAGCCGCGCACCGTCTCGCTGCCGCCGGTCAGCTGGATGCCGTAAAAGCCGGGATTGCCGTAGGTTTTGGCATCGGAGGGCGCCTGGACGATCCGCACCTTCTCCCAGTCGGCGTCCATGTCCTCGGCGATGAGCAGGGGCAGGGCGGTCTTCACGCCCTGGCCCATCTCGACGGCGGGAGAGATGAGGTTGACCGTGCCATCGGCTTCGATCGTCACCCAGACATTGGGCGTGAGACCACCGGCGGCGCCGGAAGCAGCCGCGGCTCGCGCGACAGAGGCCACGCCGCCGAAGGCGACGGCGACGCCGGCTCCGCCCAGCGTGAGGAGAAAACTGCGCCGGGACAACGCGGTGGTACGGGGCTGAAGATGTGCCGACACGGTTCAGCCCTCCTGCACGGCGCGCTCGATGGCGCCGAGGATGCGGTCATAGGTGCCGCAGCGGCACAGATTGCCGTCCATATGCGCCACGATGTCCTCGCGGCTGGGGCGCGGGTTGCTCGCCAGCAGTCCGGCCGCCTGCATGATCTGCCCGGACTGGCAGTAACCGCATTGGGGCACTTGCTCGGCGATCCAGGCTTTCTGCAGGGGATGGCTGGAATCGGCGGAAAGTCCCTCGATCGTCGTCACCTGCCGGCCATCGACATCCTGCACCGGGGTTTGGCAGGAGCGCGCGGGCTCGCCATCGACATGAACCGTGCAGGCGCCGCACAGGGCGACGCCGCAGCCATACTTTGTTCCCGTCAGCTTCAGCTCGTCGCGGATGACCCACAGAAGCGGCGTGTCGGGTTCGGCGGCACTCTCGACCGCACGCCCATTTATGGTGAATGTCGCCATGAAGTCATCCTCTTAAGTTCATAGACCGTGAGGCGAACTCTGTTCAAGGGGATATGATTTTTTATTGATGAATTCGATATATATCCCGCTAGAATTTGTGCACGAACGGAATTATATTTTCGTATTAGGAAAATATTACATTCCGTTATTTTGAGAGTTTACATTTCTGGCGGCGACTGACCTATGCTTGGCCGTCTGAATTTTCTTCGAGATCGTACGGGTCCGGTACCGGGAAAGTTTTCGGATAGGCGATAGGTCGTCAGTGCCGGCAAAACGCGACCTCCCGGCGGCGCGCGCGAAGCCGCCGCGCGATCCAGATCAGGACGCCTTCCGTCGCCAGCACCACGCCGAGCACGGCCAAGGCCAGCACCGTCGCGTTGGCGGTGTCGATGGCGTGCGCGGCGGCAAATCCGGCGCTGATGAAAACGCCGTTCCAGACCAGGATTCCGGCCGCCGAGGCCGCCAGAAAGCCTTGCGGGCGGCTGCGCAGAAGGGCGGCGAAGGCCGGCGCGAACAGCCGGACGGTCGGCAGGATCTGGAGCGAGAAGGCCAGCACGGTCTGGTTTCGGCGGAAGGCATCGATCCAGCCCGCGCTGCGTTCCGGCGCCATGCCGAAGAGCCGGCCGGCACCGAGGACGAGCCGCCGGGAGCGTGCCTCGCCGAGCGCCCGGAAGGCAAAGAAGCAGGCCGCACAGCCGAGCAGGCTGCCGGCGCTCATGGCCAGATAGGCGCTGGACAGCGACCACTCACCCTCGCCCGCAGCGATGCCGACGGCCAGCAACAGGCCATAGGAGGGCATCACCGGGATGAAGCGCTCGGTGAGGGCGACGGCGAAAAGACCGGCTATGCCAAAGGCGCTGATCCACGCCATGGCTATGCCTACGGGATCGAAATCCATCTGCGGCCTCGTTCTTTCCAATGTTGTATCGGGGGCTACCAAAGGAGCCGTTGCAGGGCGCCGCCGCAGCGCCTTGGCTGGTCGTGAAAGGGGCGCCGCTGCCAGGCGCGCGCGGCGACCTCAGCGGACCGGCGAAACGGGGCGGGGTTTCCTGACCCAAGCTCGATGCGGCATCGCGACGGCGCGCGATCGTGCCCTGCGCCGGAAAGGGTGGGCTGCGGTTCAGCGGCGCGCGAAGGCTTCCGCGATGCGCCGGTTGGCGACCAGCATGGCAAGGGCGGTGGCGATGCTTGCCACCGGCACCATCAGCAGGCCGAAGGCGAGGCCGTTGGAGATCTGCGCCGCGCTGGCGGCATCGCTGACCAGACCGACGATCAGCGGACCCAGCGCCGGGCCCATCAGGCCGGAACCCACCATCACGATGCTGGTGGCCTGCGCCTCCCTGCCCTTGCCGGCGACGAGATGGGCGGCGCCGAACGCCCAGGGCAGCATGAAGGCGAAGGACAGCATGCCCGGCACCAGCAGCGCGACGGCCATCCAGCCCTGCGGCACGAAGAGCGCGACGGTGGTGGTCGCGCTGGCGACGAGGAACAGATAGGCGGGCGGACCGAGCACGCGGCCGGTGCCGGACTGGACCGCGCGGTCGAACATGCGCCCGCCGATCACCGCCCCGAAAATGCCCATCAGTCCCTGCAGCAGCCCGAAGGCCAGTCCCGCCTCGCCGGCGGTGAAGCCGTGGATGCGGATGAGGAACGGCCCGGCAAAGGCATAGAAGGGCGCCGAAGCGAAGCCGACCGCAATGGCGCCGACGAACAACCAGCGGAAGGCGGGACCGGCCAGCAGCCGCACGCAGGAGCGCAGGAACGAGTCGCCGGCAGCCGTCGCCTGCCGCAACGGCGGCGTCGGGCCGATGACGAGGAGAACCAGCAGGGCGATCACCCCGCCGATGGCTCCCGCGCCGACCAGCACGACGCGCCAGCCCAGCTGGTCGGCAATGGCGCCGCCGGCGGCAAACCCCACCATGGCGCCCAGCGGCAGGCCCATGGCGAACAGTCCGATCGCCAGCCCGCGCCGCTCGGGCCTTATCTTGCGGGCGATGATGGCATGGCCGGCCGGAAAGGCGCCGGCCTCGCCCGAGGCCACGCCGAAGCGGGTGAGGGCGAGAACGAGGAAGCTCGCGGCGACGCCGCCCAGCGCCGTCATCGCGCTCCAGGCGAGGATGCAGAGCACGAGGACAAGGCGCGGCGAGCTGCGATCGGCCGCCCGGCCCAGCGGCAGGGACAGCAGGGTGTAGCAGATCGCGAAGGGGACGCCGGTGAGCAGGCCGACCTGGGTATCACTTAGGGAAAGCTCGGTCTTGATCGCTTCCGCCATAATGAAGGGCAGGATGCGATCCGCCTGCGAAATCGCGCTTACGAGGAAAAGTGTCAAAAGTATAGCATAGACGCGCCACCCACTCACGTATTCGCTACCGGATCCGGCCGCCGGATAGGAGATATCCTTTATTCCATCTATTGATCTCATGGCCGTTTCCGTCATTCTGGGCGGGCTCCTCAGCTTATGGTCGCACCAATAGGCTAGAAGGAGTGGCGAATGATCAGAATGCCTGAACTCTCAATAAACTTGCCTATTCCTGCAGGCTCAGCTCCGGTGGAGCGAGGCGGGGGCGGCAGGTGGCGAAACGAACCGGAGGTATGTGTGCCGTCATCGCTTTTTGAGGCCGTTACCGAATATATCGAGAGCAAGGGCGGCGGACAGGGCCTGTTTCCGACTTCCATGCCGGGGATCAACATCATCCGATCCTTCCAGGAGGTGATGCCCCACCGCAAGATCTATCAGCCCTCGCTCTGCATCGTGCTGCAGGGCGCCAAGCAGATCCTCTTCGGCGGCGAGACGCTCAATTACGGCGTCATGGAGTGCCTGGTCGTGAGCATCGCGCTGCCGGGGACGGGCCGGATCGTCAAGGCGAGCGAGGCCGAGCCTTTCGTGGGACTCACCGTCGATCTCGATGTCGCGGTCATCCGCGACATTGTCGAGCGGATGGAGGAGCGTCCCGCCGCCCCCGCCAGCAGCAACCCCTGCGCCTTCGTGGCGCAGATCGACGAACCGCTCGCCGAGTGCATCCAGCGCCTGGTGCGGCTGGCCGACAACCCGAAGGCCGTCCCCATCCTCTACCCCTCGGTCATGCATGACATCTGCTACTGGCTCCTGAGCGGGCCGCATGGCGCCGAGATCTGCAAGCTGTCGCTGCCCGCGTCGAACACCGAACGGGTTGCCAAGGCGATCTATCTGCTGCGCGACAACATCGCCCAGCCGATGCGGATCGAGCAACTCGCCGACGCGGTGAATATGAGCCTCTCCTCCTTCCATCAGCACTTCAAGGCGCTCACCTCGATGACGCCGCTGCAATACCAGAAGCAGTTGCGCCTGCTTGAGGCGCGGCGGCTGATGGTGGCGAACGCCGCCAGCGTGGCCGCCGCTTCCTACAAGGTTGGGTATGAGAGCGCCTCGCAGTTCAGCCGCGAATATTCTCGCATGTTCGGCGTGGCTCCCAAACGGGACGTGCTGAACCAGCATCGCCTGTATCGGTCCCTGACGGGACGCGACATGCCGACAAGTCCGGTTTCTCCGCTGGGTTCGCCCGCCTGACGCCGCGCCTGCCTCGCGCCAGCGCGCCCCGCCATCAGCTCCGAAAGGCCGATGGCGGGGTTTTTCTTTGGCCGGGCCGACGCAGCGGCCGCACGTCCCGTGCGCGATTCGGCGTCAGCAGAACGGCTGCCGCGATTCTCCAGAGCGATCGGAGGATCGGGCAGATTTTTGCGGGTTCGGACATTCGTCCCTTCCCTAGGCCCACGCGCAAGCGCGTCGCTTCGTCGTCGTCGCGAAGAGCGTCGTCCGGGCGGGCTCTGTTCCGCGCGGCGCGCCTTCCGCGCTGGCGACCACCTCCTTCGGCGTGATCACGACGACCTTCACCCTTCGCGTCTGGGGCCGAGCCTTCTCGGCCCCCTTGCCTGAGCGCGACTGCCGCGCCGATCGCCATCTGCCGAGCCTCTCCCGGCAGGTTGGAGGAATAGGCAGAATTTATGCGGGTTCCGGCATGGAAGTTCGCGGCGCCGCGGGCACTCTGGCGCGGAAGCGAGATCACTCCGATGCCGCCTCTCGCCCGGCCTTTCGAGAACAGCAAGGAACGACGATGACACGATGGACCACCCGGGACATTCCCGCCCAGCATGGCCGCTTGGCCCTTGTCACCGGCACGGGCGGGCTCGGCTATGAGGACGCGCTGGCGCTGGCCCGCGCCGGCGCAAGCGTGGTGATCGCCGGACGCAACCCCGCCAAGGGAACGGCCGCCGTGACCGCCATCCAGCAGGCCGTTCCCGGGGCGCGGATACGGTTCGGCGTGGTCGACCTGGCCAGCCTCGCCTCGGTTGCGGAGTTTGCCGCAAGGCTGGCGGGAGAGCAGGAAAGCCTCGACCTGCTGATCAACAATGCCGGCGTCATGACCCCGCCGCAGCGGCGCGAAACCCGCGACGGCTTCGAACTCCAGTTCGGCACCAACTATCTCAGCCACTTCGCGCTGACCGCGCGGCTGCTGCCCCTGCTCCGGAAGGGGCGCGAGCCGCGCGTCGTGACGTTGGGCAGCATCGCGGCGCGGCAGGGTTCGATCAACTTCGACGACCTTCAGGCGGAGCGCAACTACCAGGCTTTCCCCGTCTATGCCCAGTCGAAGCTGGCCTGCATCATGTTCGCGTTCGAGTTGAGCCGACGTAGCAAGGTCGCGGGATGGGGCGTGCAGAGCCTGGCGGCGCATCCCGGCCTCTCCCGCACCGATCTCCTGTTCAACACCCCCGGCGGCCCCACGCGCACCGTCTACTTCCTGCGCCGTGTCCTTCGATTGCTGTTCCAGCCCGCGGCGCAGGGAGCGCTACCCACGCTCTTTGCCGCGACCGACCCGACCGCTCGGGACGGTGCGCATTACGGGCCTGACCGACTGCGGGGAACGCGCGGCTATCCCACCGAAGAGGCGCCTCCCAAGCAGGCACTGGATGCCGCCGTGGCCGGCCGGCTGTGGGAGATTTCCGAAACTCTGGCCGGAGTAAGGTTCGGCTAGAGGCACGCCGGCCGCGCGGCCGTGCCGCACGCTGTGAATCGGCACGGAAGAGGCCCCGTTCTAGGGGCTACCCGTTCGACTGGAGCCGCGAGAGCGGTTGCCGGAAGCGCGATCGTGTTGCGGGCGTCAAGCGGCTGCAGCCTGAGGAGAAGCGTGTCCTGTGTCGCTTCAATCGAGATTGCCCGGCGGAACGCTTGTTTCGAACTCGGTGTCTATCGTGCGGAGCACGCGGCGATGCTCATCGCGGATCAAGGAGGTCCGCGCTCTCCCCGCCGATGGCTCCGGCTGACCCCAAGCGGCGTCTTTCCTGCAGATTTTGTCGGCATGGGAACATCGCCGAGGGCGAGACGTTCGCTCTTTCAGGGGGGCGATCATTGAGGAATCTCTCATGCCCAGCATTCGCGAAGCCCGCATTCTGATCATCTCCGCCAATGGCTTCGAGCAGTCGGAACTCCTGGTGCCGCGCGATTCGCTTCGCGCAGCCGGTGCGATCGTCGAAGTGGCCAGCCCGGATGGACAACCCATTCGCGGCTGGAAGGAGAAGGATTGGGGCGACACCATCCCCGTCGACCTGCCGCTGGAAGCGGTGCAACCCGGCACTTATGATGCGCTGGTGATCCCCGGCGGCCAGATCAATCCTGACCTCCTGCGGGTCGATCCGGTTGCGATGAAGATCGTCCGGAGCTTTGTCGACAGCGGGAGGGTGGTGGCCGCCATCTGCCATGGCCCCTGGTTGCTGGTCGAGGCCGATGCGGTGCGTGGCCGCTCGGTGACCTCCTTCAAGTCCATTCGCACGGACGTGACGAATGCGGGAGGACATTGGGTCGATCAGGAAGTGGTCGCCGACCAGGGCATCGTCACCAGCCGTTCACCGGCCGACCTCCAGGCTTTCGTCGCCAAGATCATCGAAGAGATTGGCGAGGGGCGGCACGAACGTCGAAAAGTTGCCTGAGGTTCGATCAATGGGTGAAACGCCCCAGGCTGAGGAGGGTGTCAAGCGGAGGGCGTTTCCCTCGCTCGATGCGCTCAATGCCGCGCTCGCGGCCGAGCAGGCGCCGACGGAGGGGGTTGGGCGGCTGGTGCCGGGCGAAGGTCCGGTTCCGGCGGCGCTCGCCTTCGTTGGCGAGCAGCCCGGTGACGAGGAAGATCGGCAGGGGCGCCCCTTCGTCGGCCCGGCAGGGCGGCTTCTGAACCAGGCGCTGGAGGAAACCGGTCTCGACCGCTCCCGCGCCTATGTCACCAACGCCGTGAAACGGTTTCACTTTTCGATGCGCGGCAAGCGCCGCCTACACAGCAAGCCGACGGCAGGCGAAATTTCCCATGACCGTTGGTGGCTCGAAAAGGAACTCGCCTTCGTGCGGCCACGACTGGTCGTGGCATTGGGCGCCACGGCGGGACAGGCGCTGGCGGGGCGACAGGTGAGCGTGACACGTGAACGAGGTCCGCACCCCTTCGGACCTTGGCCGGGTTTCCTGACCGTACATCCGTCCTACCTTCTGCGAATCCCGGAAGGGGCTGGGCGGGAGGCGGCCTATCGCGCTTTTCTCGCCGACCTTTCCGCGATCCGCCGGATGACGGCCTCTTGACGCCCATGGCGCCCCTTCCAGACCGATCAGCGCGCGCCGAGCACCATTTCTCGCACCCAGCCAAGCAGCAGGCTCGAATAGGCCTCGGAAAACTCCTTTTCCGAGAGCCCATGGTCGGCGCCCTCGATCACGCGATAGGTGAGAGACCGCGCCTGGCGGAAGGCGGCGAGATAATTCGCGATCGTGGTGTGCGGCACCAAGTCGTCGTGCTCGGATTCGATGGTGAGCACGTCTCCCTGAAAACGGGAGCAGGCGGCGAGCGCCCGGTTGTCGTCGGGGCCGACGGTCGAGTTCCGATACGCCGTGAGATCGAGACGATCGAGCTGCCCCTTTGCCAGCGCCCAATGTTCGTCGCGATAGAGCGCCGGCACGCGCAACGACAGCCAACGTACCGGCCGGAACGAGGTGAGGATGGTCGCGAGATAGGCGCCGTAACTTGCGCCGATCACCGCCATGGCCGAGGAGTCCACCATGGGATGGCCGGCAAGCGCATCATAGGCGGCCACCAGATCGTGGAGATTCTGGCGCGGGGTGACGTTCATCCGCATCGCCTCGGTGGCCGCGTGGCCGCGGAGGTCGAAGGTCAGGCATACGCAGCCGAGTTCGGCGATGACCTTGGCGCGTTTGAGGTCCCCCTGCTGGCTGCCGCTCCATCCATGGACGAAAAGGATGCCGGGCACGCCGGTGCGCGGAACGGCAAAGGTGCCATCGATGTGCCCTTCGCCGACGGCGATGCAGATCTTTTCACGGTGCATGGATAGACGTCTCGATGCCGGCATATTTGGTCAGAGAACCAACCTCAGGATCCTCGCCCTGAAAATAGATGAAGCCATCGGCCAACGGTTCGGCGGTGCGTCCATAACGCTCCACGCAGAAGCTCTTCACCAGCGCCCGTGAGGGATCGGCGGCAAAGGCCTCGAAGGCGGCGATCTCGGCACCGGAAGCGCCTCCAATCCGCCAGGACTGCTCCAACACGCCGATGCGGGAAGCTCCGCGGGCATCGCGACCCGCGATGACGTCGTAGTTGCGCCGCGAGGCGATCAGCCCGGGGAAATGCCGGATGGCCGCCTCATCATATGTCTGGGCGCACATCACCGCCCGCCGGGTGAGATCATCGGGATTCAACTCGAACAGCTTGTCGAACCCGCCTCGCACCACGGTCAGCCGGGATCCGCCATAGGCGGAAGCCCCCGAATTGTCCGTCGTGGCAGTCTGCTGGCCGAAATAGGACAGTACCGTCTCGCCGATCCGGACCCGGCCGACACTGAACACGACGGCCTCGGACAGGTCCTGCTCCAGCACGGCGCCATGGACAGACAATTGCTGCGGATCGAGTTGGCCCAGCGCATGCTCGAGAGAACGGAGATCGCCGATGACGCTCTGTTCGCGGCCGCCATCCGTCCAGGCGGGCTTGAGGCGACACGGGCCCGCTTTCAGCAATGTTCGCCCCGCATGCAACGCGCTTCCCGGGTCGAAGACGGAAAACCCGTCAAGCACGGCATTGCCGACGGCGATGCCGAAGAGCGGAACCCATCCTTTCGGGCGAAGGGCATCCTCATTGATCAATGAATGCGAAATCGCCTTTCCCGCTTGCACCGGATAGGGGACGAGGCCGCCGAACAGATCGCGCTCGCTCTCGACGCCGATCTGTCCGGCAGGATACGCGCCGATAAGGGTCGCGACAGGAACGGCAAATCCGCGGACGCCTCGGTCGACGACATCGGCCAGACTCACCAGCCGCGTGCCGCGTAGCGTCGCGATCCGCCTTGCCAGTTCATGAACGGCTATTTCGCGATGACCGGAAGGCACCGCTCCCTCGGGGATGAAAACGACCGGCGCACTACCGGGGAGCGCCTCCTGCGCCGGCGATGGCCTGTTGGATGCCGGTGCCTTGTCCATCGGTTCCCTCGTTTGAACGCCCGGTGCGCCCGACACCCGATCAGTATCGGCCTCGGCGCTCCCCCCACGAATGTCTCCGCGCATCGGCACGTCATTGAGAGTGTCGGTCGTCGTCAGATAGACCATCCATCTCATATGCCCGCCGCTGCTGAACCGAAGGGCAACGGTTCGGAAGGGAGTGGGTTCCGATGGAGCGCCGAGATCGGGGACGTCGGGTGCTTCGTCTGGGGGCGACCGGGCAAAAAGCCATCGATCCAGTCACCGCCGCTTGTCTGCGCGAGCGGGCTCGATCGCTGGTTCGGTCCGTTGGGGCTGCGCATTCGCAGCCGCGGGAAACGCGAGGTTCCCATCGGCGCGGAGAGCCAATCATCGGCGCCGCAGTTCTGGCCGCACTGACCCATTTTTTCAGGCTGCAGGAGGGGACGCGGTGCCCCTTTGGGCCTCACCTGAGACCGGCGATGCGACGAGCCGCGTTCTGGATGTGATCGATGAAGGCGCGGACGGCTGGATTGCCCCGCCGGCTCTCCGGCCAGAGCGCCGTGATGCCGTGCCGCTCTATGGCGTAGTCGGCGAGGACCGGCACGAGTTCTCCCCGCGCCACATAGGCCTCGGCGATGAAGGCCGCGATGATGCCGATGCCGCCGCCGGCTACCGTGGTCGCGATCACCGCCTCGCTCGCGTCGACGATTACCCCGGAGGACGGGACGATCTCGATCTCGCGGTCACCGACGCGGAACGGCCAGCGGAACAGCCGACCTGTGCTCTGGACGCGCAGATTGACCGTGTCGTGCGCCTCGATCTCGTCGGGATGCGACGGCGTTCCCCGCGCGGCCAGATAGGACGGAGCCGCAAAGGCGCAGAGCCGCAAGGGTGCGAGACGGCGGGACAGAAGCCGGGAATCGGCCAGCTCGCCGAGACGAACCGCGACGTCGATGCCTTGCTCGACGATGTCGACGTAATGGTCATCCAGGCGGATGTCGACGATGACCTTCGGATGGCGCGTGCGGAACGCGGGCAGGGAGGGGGCGATGAGATGCAGGCCGATCGGCAGCGACGTGGCGATCCGCAGGGTTCCGGAAGGCTCGGCGCGAACGGCGGTGGCGATCTGCTCGATCGCTTCCGCGTCGCGCAGCAGTTTGACCGCATGCTCATGCAGTTCGCGACCTTCGGCAGTCAGCGTCAGCGACCGGGTCGTGCGCGTGAAGAGCGACAGACCGAGCCGCTGTTCGAGGCGCTGCACGCTTTTGCTGACGGCCGACGGCGACACCCCGAGCGAGCGGGCGGCGGCGGTATAGCTGCCGAGCGACCCGGCTCGTGCGAATGCAAAGAGACCCGTCAGGCGTTCGACTGCGACCTGTTCCTTCATGGCATGATTGAAGCGACTTCAAGCCTGATTTTCAATACCTGTTCCTCTGTCCATGTTCTGACGCGACTGACGCATTTGATGGAGGTTGCGATGGATAACGTGATGAAGGCGGTGCGGCTCCATGCCTTCGGCGGCCCGGAAGTTTTGGCATACGAGGATGCGCTCAAGCCGGTGATCGGGGCTGGCGAGGTTCTGGTTCGGGTCCATGCCGTCGGCGTCAATCCGCCCGACTGGTATCTGCGCGAGGGCTACAAGATGCTGCCGCCCGACTGGCAGCCGAAGATGGTCTTCCCCATCATTCCGGGAACCGACATTTCCGGTGTCGTCGAGGCGGTCGCCGATGACGTGACCGGGTTCGCCGTCGGCGACGAGGTCTACGCGATGGTCCGTTTTCCGAACGGCCTGAACGGGGAGAGCCGAGCCTATGCGCAATATGTCGCGGTGCCCGCGTCCGAGCTGGCCCTGAAACCCGCCGGCATCGACCACATCCATGCCGCGGCCGCACCGATGTCGCTGCTGACGGCCTGGCAGTTCATCATCGAGCAGGGACACGAGGTTCGAAACCCGCTCCAGCCGCACCCGCATGTCCCGGTGCCGCTGGACGGCAAGACGGTGTTGATCAACGGCGCGGGCGGTGGCGTCGGCCATCTTCTGGTGCAACTGGCGAAGTGGCGCGGCGCCCAGGTGATCGCCGTCGCCTCGGGCAAGCACGCGGCCCTGCTGCGCGCTCTCGGTGCCGACGCGTTCTACGACTATCGCCAGACGAAGGTGGAGGAGGTGCTTCGGGACCTCGATCTCGTCGTCGACGCCGTAGGAGGACCGCAGAGCCGCCGCTTCCTGCAAACGCTCAAACCCGGCGGTTCATTGTTCCCCATCTTTGGGCTCGGCTATGACGATGGCGGCGAGGCCGCACGACGCGGCATCAGCGTCTCGACGACGCAGGTCAACTCGAACGGAGCCCAGCTCGCGCAGATCGCGCCGCTGCTGGACGAGGGCACCATTAGGGTCGTGATTGACAGCACCTTCCCGCTCGGCGAGGCCCGCCGGGCCCACGAGCATGCGGCCAAGGGCAACCTGCAGGGCAAGATCGTCCTGACCGTCGCCTGAGGAGAGCGTGCATGGTTACGCCTGCCAAACTGGAGCAAGGCTCGCGCGAATGGTTCGAGATGGTCGGGACGGTTGTCTGCCGGGCCCTGAACCGGGCCGCACCGCGCGACGTCGTCGACTGGACGCTGGTCGAACGCTATGCCGACGGCAGGCCGATGCCGGACGGGTTAATTCAAGGCATCCGGTTCGACATCCGGGATGGGCGTGCCACCTTCCGCGTCGGCGCTGGGCCGGACGAGCGAGGTGACGCAACCATAGAGGTGACCGTCGCAGCCGCGCGGGCACTGAACCTTCTGCACAGCGATGATCCACGGTTCGACTCCGCACGGGAAGATGCCGTCGAAACCGGCGCGATGAGGGTGGAAGGCGACCTGTCGCCAATCGCGACCGCCCTGGTCGAGACGCATGATTACATCGTCGATCGGACGGCCTAGCCGGGGCGATCGGCGCTGACCTTATAAACGCATGCCCACCTCGTGCGGGAGCGGCCATGACGCTGTAGCGCCAGCAGCGATTATAGCGAAAGTGTCAGCGATGCTTTCCCGCGTTGTCATAGCGTAGCGTGGCCGCCTCGACCTTGTCGCCATTGGCCGCTGCCCATGAGCACAGCGCTTCGAAAGGTTCCCGCAGGGAATGGCCGAGTGGAGTGATCGCATATTCCACACCGATCGGCTGCGTCGGGAGCACGGTTCTCGTCACAAGGCCGTTCCGCTCCAGCCTCTTCAAAGCGTCGGCCAGCGCCTTGTGCGTGATCCCGTCGAGACGCCGCTTAATCTCGTTGAAGCGCGAGGGTTTGGGACAGATCACCGTCAGTATCAGGATCGTCCACTTGTCGGCGATCTTGTCGAGCACCGGACGAACCCGCGCCATCTCGCCGAGGGCGCAACGGGAAAGTGCTTCCAGGTCGGTATACTCGTCCATATCTAGGCTACTTCAGGTACGTAATTGATATCAGATATCCGCCGTATATCATCACGGGACCATCTATGGAAAGGATCTACGATGGCTCGAATGAGTAACAAGGTCGCCCTGGTGGTCGGCGGCGCCAAGGGCATAGGCCTGGCAATTGCAGAACGGCTTTCCGCCGAAGGGGCGAAGGTCTTCATTACCAGTCGTAGACGTGAAGATGCCGAGAAGGCTGCCAAGAGTATCGGCGGTGACGCGGTCGGCATTGCTGCCGATGCCAGTGTCCCCGAAGATATGGTGGAGGCTGTCGAAAAAGTGCGGGAAGCATCCGGCCATATTGACGCGCTGGTATTGAATGCAGGGCTCTCCGAGCCTGCGCAAATCGCCGAAATAACGCCGGACCACTTCGACCGCCACTTCGGCGTCAACGTCCGCGGAATGGTTTTCGGTCTGCAGGCGGCTCTGCCCGCGATGATAGGAGGTGGGTCGGTCGTCCTCGTCGGATCCATCGCCGATAACGCGGGCTACTCTTCGTACGGAACCTATGCCGCCACCAAGGCAGCGGTGCGCTCTTATGCCCGGACCTGGACGGCAGAACTCGCGCCCAAAGGTATACGCGTCAACGTCGTTGCACCTGGTCCAACGGATACGGAAATGATGGCTGCAGTACCGGAAGACATGCGTGCGGCGCTTGTCGCTCCGATCCCGATGGGACGAATGGCGCGGCCTTCGGAAGTCGCTGCCGCCGCTTTGTTCTTGTTGAGCGATGACGCGAGCTACATTGCCGGTGCCGAATTGTGCGTCGATGGCGGCCTGCGGCAGATTTGAGGTTACGTCGAAACGGTGTACCCGACCTGAGCAGGTCGGGTACAGCAAAACGCCCACGATGGCGGACGGCTTTGAGTTGAAGCCGTTCAAGATCAAAAAGTCACTCGTCACCGAGTGCGATCATGTTGGCGCCTCCGTTCTTGATGAGCCCGTCCACTGTCGCGAAACTTCGGCTTGAGAGCCGCGCTTATGCCGCCTTAGCGTTCGCACTCGCCCGGCTCTGGTTCCCTGCGAAACCTGATCAGCCTGGATGAACCGCGCCAGCATCGCGTCCTCAACAGAGGAAGGGCCTCAGGCGTCGGAAGCCTTACGGATGCTGATCGAGCGGATCGTGCTGACGCCCGGCCAGGAGCGGGGCGAGATGTTCGCGGCGCTGCACGGCGAACTGCGCACCATCCTCGAATGGACCGAGCGCCAGGCAATCGGAAGGACCGCCAGAAAAAACAAAACCCGCAGCCGAGGCTGCGGGTTTGTCAGTATCATTATCATTGGTTGCGGGGGCAGGATTTGAACCTGCGGCCTTCAGGTTATGAGCCTGACGAGCTACCGGGCTGCTCCACCCCGCGTCAGTGGCCGGTGCGGCTGTTGCCGTCGGCGATGGCGGGTATCTAGCAATGCCGACCCGCAATTGAAAGGGGGGAGGCGAAAATTTGTCGTCCAACTGTCGCCTTTTCGGTGGATCGATCGCATAATAGTTTGAAGGAAATAGGAAATTTCCATGCGCGTCCATCTGGACAAAGATGCCGTGCCGCCGAAGGGGCGTGCAGCCGCCCCGGCTTCCGGCCTGCTTGGCACCGCGCTGACGGCGGCCGTCGCCGCGGCCGTCACCGCGCTGGAGCGTGAGGATCCCGCCGAGTTGGTGCATGATTTGCGCAAGGCGTTCAAGCAGTTGCGGGGCTTGCTGCGGCTGGTGCGCGGCGGCGGTCGCCGGGATGCCCGCGCCCTGCGCAAGGAGATCGGCGCGGCGGCGCGCACCCTGTCCCACGCCCGCGACAGGGTGGTGATGCGCGAGACGCTCGACAGGCTGGTCGAGAAAGGGCGGCTGAGCCCGGCGGCCCGCGAGGCTGCCGGCGCGGTGTGGGCTGACGGTGGCGGGGAGGCGGCGGAGGAAATCCCGCCGGCGGTCCTTGCCGGCATGGGTGCTCTCGTCGCGCGATGCGGCCGCGCCGTCGCGGCGATGGACGGGGCTTCACCCAATCAAAAGGTGATCGCCGCCCTTGCCGCCGACTATAAGCGGGCCCGCCGGCGCGGCCGATCGATCGACATCTCCGACGACGTCGCGTTGCACGAACTGCGCAAGGCGGTGATCGCCCACCGCTACCAGATGGAGGTGCTGGCGCCCTGCTGGCTGGCTCTCGGCGCGGTCTGGGTGAAGGAACTGCAGCATCTGCGCGACAAGCTCGGCCATCATCACGATCTTGCGGTGCTGGTCGAGGCGGTGGGGGCACAGGGCGAGGCTGAGACCGGCTGGCGGGCCGAGGTGGTGGCGGGCGCGCGGGCGCAGCAGAAGAAGCTGGTCCGGCGCGCCATGCGCCTGCAGGCCTGCCTGTTCGCCGAACGGCCGAAGCCTTTCGCCCGCCGCATGCGTGCCTATGCGAGGGCGTCTCACGCCGCTGGCTGAAGCGGGAGCCGCGGCATGGGGCGATAGAGAGGATCGTATTGATCTTCTCCAATCGAGAGCGCTTTTCTATCGATGAGCTGCCCGACCCTCGGGCGCCGCAGGGAGCGCCGCCAATGTTCGTCCGGCAGATGCACTATCTGGTGGCGCTGGCGCGCGAGAAGCATTTCGCCCGCGCCGCCGAGGCCTGCAACGTCTCGCAGCCGACGCTGTCGGCCGGGCTGCGCAAGCTTGAGGAAGAGCTCGGGCTGCCGCTGGTCGTGCGCGGCCATCGCTTTCTGGGCTTTACCGCCGAGGGCGAACGGGTGCTGGGCTGGGCCCGGCAGATCGTCGCCGACTATGACAGCCTGCGCCAGGAGAAGGCGGACGCGGTCGGCCGGCTTTCCGGCACCCTGCGGGTGGGGGCGATCCCCTCCGTCACCGCGGCGGCGCCGACGCTGCTGGCGCCGTTCCGTCCCCGGCATCCCGGGGTGAAGGTGCAGATGTTCTCGCTGAGTTCGGCGCAAATCCAGCGCGGGCTCGACGAATTGGAACTCGATGCAGGGATCACCTATCTCGAGAATGAGCCGCTGAGCCGGGTGCGGCGGCTGGACCTCTATGCCGAGCGCTATGTCTACGTCACCCGGGCTACCGAGAAGATCGCCCGGCGGCGTTCGATCAGCTGGGCGCAGGCGGCGACGGAGCCGCTATGCCTGCTCACCCCCGACATGCAGAACCGCCGCATCATCGACCAGGTGCTGGCCGAACTCGGCCTTGCGTCGCAGCCGGAGATCGAGACCAACTCCTTCATGGGCATCTGGGCCTTTGTCCGGCGTGGGCCGTGGAGCAGCATCGTGCCGTCGGCCAGCTTCGCCGGGCTGGGCGAGGGGGGCGGTCTTGTGGCGGTGCCGCTTGTCGAGCCCGAACACGTGCAGCCGGTCGGCCTCGTCGTCTCCGATCGCGACCCCCTATCACCGGTGGCGGCAGCGCTGCTCAAGCTCGCCCGCTCCGGCGGCATCGGAAAAATTGATTAGAAAATTTCGTATAAACGCTGTCGATTGATTGGCGACATCTATCAATTGTTCGCCCCTTTCGATTTGAAGCGCTGCCGCCGGCCGCGCAATCTGACGGGGTCGACGACGAAGCGGGGCAACGAGTTCCCGGCCCGCGTCGACGCGGAGGAGACCCGAAGGCTCCACCCTGCCGCGCTTGGATGCCGGAACAGGGCGGACGGTTCGGATCAGGACAGGCACCGAATTTTCGGCCGGCTGCGCATGCGGCGGGAACGCCTCCGCTCACCCCAACGGTCCGCGGGGACCAACAGGAGGAGATACCGACATGGCCAAGGTTCTGTGCGTTCTGTACGACGATCCGATCGACGGCTACCCCAAGACCTATGCGCGCGACGACCTGCCGAAGATCGACCATTATCCCGGCGGCCAGACCCTGCCGACGCCGAAGGCGATCGACTTCGTCCCGGGTACCATGCTCGGCTCGGTCTCCGGTGAGCTCGGCCTGCGCAAATATCTCGAGTCGAGCGGCCATACGCTGGTCGTGACCTCCGACAAGGATGGCCCGGACTCGGTGTTCGAGAAGGAGCTCGTCGACGCCGATATCGTGATCTCCCAGCCGTTCTGGCCGGCCTACCTCACCCCCGAGCGCATCGCCAAGGCGAAGAATCTCAAGCTGGCGCTCACTGCCGGCATCGGTTCCGACCATGTCGACCTGCAATCGGCCATCGACCGCAACATCACGGTGGCCGAGGTCACTTACTGCAACTCGATCAGCGTCGCCGAGCATGTGGTGATGATGATCCTCGGGCTGGTGCGCAACTATCTCCCGGCGCATGACTGGGCGCGCAAAGGCGGCTGGAACATTGCCGACTGCGTGAAGCACTCCTACGATCTCGAAGCCATGAGCGTCGGCACCGTCGCCGCCGGCCGCATCGGCCTCGCGGTGCTGCGCCGCCTCGCGCCCTTCGACGTGAAGCTGCACTACACCGACCGTCACCGCCTGCCGGAATCGGTGGAGAAGGAGCTCAATCTCACCTGGCACGACTCGCCGACCGACATGTACCCGCATTGCGACGTGGTGACGCTGAACTGCCCGCTGCATCCCGAGACCGAGCACATGGTCAATGACGAGACGCTGAAGCTGTTCAAGCGCGGCGCCTATATCGTCAACACCGCCCGCGGCAAGCTGTGCGACCGCGACGCGATCGCCCGCGCGCTGGAGAACGGCCAGCTCGCCGGCTATGCCGGCGACGTGTGGTTCCCGCAGCCGGCGCCGGCCGACCACCCCTGGCGCACCATGGCGTGGAACGGCATGACGCCGCACATGTCCGGCACCTCGCTCACCGCCCAGACCCGCTATGCGGCCGGCACGCGCGAGATCCTGGAATGCTTCTTCGAGGGGCGTCCGATCCGCGATGAATATCTGATCGTGCAGGGCGGCAACCTTGCCGGCGTCGGCGCGCATTCCTACTCCAAAGGCAATGCCACCGGCGGTTCGGAAGAAGCCGCGAAGTTCAAGAAGGCGAGCTGATCGCCTTTCGCTATCGGCATGCGAGCGCCAGCTGCGCGGCGGTCGCGTGCCGCTCCCCGAAGGGCTGCGCTTCGGCGGCCCTTTCCCACACCGTGCGTACTCGGAGAACTTGCGCGCCCGCTGATCGGAGGGGGGCGCGTTTTTCGTTCAGGCTGGCCAGAGCGTTTTCGAGCGAAGTGGATTCCACTTCGCGGGAAGAAAACGCGTTAGAACAATATGCTGGAGCATTTCCGGCGAACCAGTATTCACCGGAAATGCTCTAGGCGAGGTCGGCGAGGAACCAGTCGACACCGAGCTGCACCATGGGCGGCTGCGAGGCATGCGGTCCGTCATGCTCGACATAGGTGAGATCGTAGCCCGCCGCCCGCAGCTTCGCCGCGTGCGAGCGGCCGGCGGTGCGGATCGGGGTCTGGGTGTCGTTCTGGCCGTGGGCGATGAACACTTTTGGCTCGCCCTCCTGCGCCAGCACCGTCATGAAGCCGGCGGAGAAGGCAAGGATGTGACTGACCAGATGGCCGTTCGACAGGCCGGTGGACAGCGAGTAGCTGCCGCCGTCCGAATGGCCGGCAAAGGCGAAATGCGCCGGGTCGAGGGTGAAGCGCGACGCCACTTCGGCAAAGCCGACGTCCAGTCTTTCGCGGTCGGGACCATTGCCGGCGATGACGATGTCCCAGGTGGGGAACAGCGACTGCGGCACCAGCAGCAGAAAGCCGCGCGCCTCCGCATGGTGACGCATGATCGGCAGGATCTTCTCGGCGCTGCCACCGCCGCCGTGAAACAGCGACATGAACGGCGTCGGCCGCGCCGCATCGATGCCTTCCGGCACGATCAGCACATAATCGCGCTCATCGAACAGGCGCAGATCATGCCGGCCGGGCGGCAGCGGCGGCTTGGTCGG
Source organism: Ancylobacter sp. 3268 (assembly GCF_031456575.1). Classification (NCBI taxonomy): domain Bacteria; kingdom Pseudomonadati; phylum Pseudomonadota; class Alphaproteobacteria; order Hyphomicrobiales; family Xanthobacteraceae; genus Ancylobacter; species Ancylobacter sp. 3268. The sequence continues at coordinate 1,407 of NZ_JAVDUX010000015.1, read as the reverse complement.
GGCGGTGTGCTGGAGCTGGAGGCGGCCGAGGAGAGAAAGATCGAGCATGGCGCGCACCATAATGCGGTGCCCGGCGCAGGCAAAGCGGCAGGGCGCCGCGGCGACGCCCCTGCCGCCTATACCGACCGTAGCGCACCTCTTGCGGCCCTCGGCCGCGACCGTCGCCCGCGCGGGCCATGTCCGGCCTGCAGGGCAGGCATGGCCCGGTGGGTCTTTGCTTCGTCGCAGGCGGGGGGTATGTCCCACCCCATCGGACCGGCGCACGCCGAATCGTCCGGCGGCTTGCGTTCCGATGCCGGCCCGCATCCGCGTTGTTCTCGCCATTGGTCTGCAATGCCGTTCCGCGACAAGCTGCTCGCCCTCACCGTCGTCTGCCTGTGGGCGTTCAACATGATCGTCATCAAGCTCGGAGTGGCGGAACTTCCGCCGCTGCTGACGACGGCGCTGCGCTTCACCCTGGTCTCGCTGTTGCTGGTGCCGTTCACCCGCATCACCCGCCGGCAGTTGCCCGGGGTGTTGCTGGTGTCCTTCACCTTCGGCACCATCCATTTCGGCCTGCTGTTCACCGCGCTGGAACATGCCGAGGCCGGCACCAGCGCGGTGGTGCTGCAACTCGGTGCTCCGATCGCGACGGTGCTGGCCTGCGTGCTGCTGCGCGAGCCGCTGGGGCTGGCCCGCTCCGCCGGCCTCGCGATTTCGATCGCCGGCATATTGGTGCTGGCGATTGGCCCGACCCTGCCGCCGGCCTATGCGCTGGCGCTCCTGTTGATCAGCGCCACCGGCTGGGCAGTGACCAATCTCATCGTCAAGCAGGTGGAAGGCATTCGCCCGATGGCGATGATGGGATGGTCGTCGCTGTTCTCAGTGCCGCAATTGCTTCTGGCATCGTGGGTGCTGGAGGCCGACCACTGGGGCATGGTCGCGACCGCCGGCTGGAACGGCTGGTTCTCGGTGGTCTACAGCGCCGTCGGCTCGTCGATCATCGGCTATGGCATCTGGTACTGGCTGCTGCAGCGGCATTCGATAAATGCCGTGGTGCCCTATTCGATGCTCAACCCGCTGCTCACCGTGCTGTTCGGCATCGTGCTGATCGGGGACGATCCCTCGCCGGTGAAGATGATCGGCGCGCTGATCATGGTGGTCGGCGTCGCCCTCATCCTGCGCAAGCCGGCGCCGACGCTGCCCGACGCCGCCGAATAGGCTGTCCGGCCGGGAGACCCGGCCGGACGATCGCGGTCTCCGCGTTACTTCGCCTTCAGGAACTCGCCGACTTCGAGCAGGATCAACTCGTTGTCGTCGGCCTTCTTCGGGTCGTAGCCTGCCCCTATTGAGTGGTCCGGTTTGACTCTAATGCATAGTGGGCCTTTCGGCCTGGCTTGATTGGCAGGGCTTCAGGGACAGGATGGC